>NZ_VMQS01000070.1 GCF_007625055.1 Halomonas sp. | reverse complement strand
CGATTCACGATTCACGATTCACGATTCACGATTCACGATTCACGATTCACGATTCACGAAGCGTTTCCCCCCCGCTTTGGCATGCATCCCTCTTTGGGGTGGAGTAATCACCTGGCTGCGCTTATGCTGGATAGGCTATTTAACGTTATCTCATAAGGTGAATGCATGCGCATACAACGAGAAAAAAGCCTGCTGCTTATGGTCGACTTCCAGGCTGGGCTTTTGCCTGTCATTGAGGGCGGTCTTCAGGCAATTGAGGAGGCCAGCTGGCTAGGAGGCCTGGCTAACCTCCTGGATGTCCCTGTCTGGTTAACCGAGCAGAATCCACAAAAGCTGGGCGGTAGCGCAGCCTCTCTGCTTGAACGTCTTGATGATTACCAACGCTGGCAAAAAGTCCATTTCAGCGTCATGGAAGAGAGTCACTTTCGGGACGCCCTGGCTGCTTCAGGTAAAACACAGATTGTGCTTTGCGGCACTGAAGCGCACATCTGTGTTATGCAGACAGGGTTAGGGTTGCTGGAAGCCGGCTATGACGTGTTCTGGCTGACAGAAGCAACGGCCAGTCGCCGCAGCACCGAGGCTGAACTGGCTCGCACGCGGGCCTGCACAAACGGGGCGCAGGCGGTCACCGCGGATATGGTGGCCTATGAGTGGCTATACCGTTGTGATACGCCCGAGTTCAAACAGGCGCATCAACACTTTCTGAAACCGCGCTCAGCGCGCCCGGTTCATTTCAATTGATCAGTTGGGCCGGTCTGCTTCCTTACGGATGAAAACAAGCGTGTCGCCTTGTGAAGAAGCAGGGTCAAAGCGGTAGCCGTCTACATCAAACCCCTGGAGTGCCTCGGGCGAATTCAGCCGTTCACGAATGATCCAGGCGCTCATCAGGCCACGTGCTTTCTTGGCATAAAAACTGATGATCTTGAACTGGCCGTTTTTCTCGTCCTTGAAAACCGGTGTGATGACTTGTGCATCCAGTGACTTTGTATCGACTGCCTTGAAGTATTCATTGGACGCCAGATTCACCAGCACCTTGGAGCCACTGTCAGCAATGGCCTGATTGACAGCCTGAGTCAGGGTTGGCTTCCAGTAGGCGTAAAGATCTTTGCCATTGGGGTTAGCAAGCTTGGTGCCCATTTCCAGGCGGTAGGGCTGGATCAGATCCAGGGGGCGCAATAATCCATACAGCCCAGAAAGAATTCGCAGATGCTGTTGAGCGAACTGATTGTCTTCCTTGCTAAAAGTATCTGCTTCAAGGCCAGTGTAGACATCGCCCTGAAAAGCCTGTGCCGCTGGTTTGGCATTATCCAGGCTGAAAGGTGGTTTCCACTGTGCAAAGCGGGCAGCATTCAACCCTGCCAGTTTATCGCTGATCCCCATTAAGTCGCTAAGCTGCTGGGGAGAATAGTCGCGGAGAATATCAATCAACGCCTGGCTATGGTCAAGAAAGTCGGGCTGAGTCACTTGATCTGTTGTGGCCGGTGTTTCAAAGTCGAGAGTCTTGGCAGGTGAAATTACGCTTAGCATGACGTCTTCCCGTGTCTGGTTTTCCTGTGGTGGATGTGAGGGTCTGGCAGCCTGACAAACCCCAGGGCCAAACCATATATGACATTGTATCAAGCCCTGTCAGGCGGCAGGGCTATCAGGCTGATAGCCAGGCAGACGCAGCTGCGGAAGGCACGACTGACGCCTGAATTTGAAGCATCCCATGAGGCGTCGCTGAGTCAGCTCAGGGGCAAGGGTTAGGCATCTGATGATGAATAGCATCAATCGCATCGAGGACTTCATCATCCAGCTTCAGGCTTTCACTGGCCAGGTTGCTCTCAAGCTGCTCCATGGTGGTGGCGCCAATGATATTGCTGGTCAGAAAACTGCGTGTATTGACGAAGGCCAGCGCCATCTGCGCCGGATCCAGCCCATGCTTGTGAGCAAGGTTGACATAGGCCTGAGTGGCCGATTCTGCTTCAGATGAGGTATAGCGGCTGAAGCGCTCGAAAAGCGTCAGGCGTGCTTCTGCAGGGCGGTTGTTGTTCAGGTATTTGCCGGAAAGTACACCAAAACCGAGTGGCGAATACGCCAGTAGGCCAACATCTTCGCGGTGGGCAATTTCGGCCAGTCCGACTTCAAATGTGCGGTTGAGCAGATTATAAGGGTTCTGCACCGAGGCGACCCTGGGTAAGCCGAGACGATCAGCCAGTTCGAGGCATTTCATCACTCCCCAGGGCGTGTCGTTGGACAGACCGACAGCACGAATTTTCCCTGCATCCACTAGCCCCTTCAATGCGCCCAGCGTTTCTTCCAGCGGTGTGGCGTTGTCGTCTTCCTGATGCGTGTAGCCCAGTTTGCCAAAAAAATTGGTTTTACGTTCGGGCCAGTGGAGCTGGTAGAGGTCAATATAGTCTGTGTTCAGGCGCGCCAGACTGTCATCTATGGCCTGGTGAATGTGCTCCGGCGTCAGCCGTGGGCCACCCCGAATGTGGTTAAGCCCGGGGCCGGTCACCTTGCTGGCGATAATCACATCATCGCGAGCACCACGCTGCTTGAGCCAGCTGCCTATATAGCGCTCTGTCAGTCCCTGGGTGTCAGCCTTGGGAGGCACCGGGTACATCTCGGCAGTATCAATAAAGTTAATGCCAAAGGCGACAGCCCGGTCCAGCTGTTCATGTGCCTGCGTTTCCGTGTTCTGTTCACCATACGTCATGGTACCCAGACACAGGCGGCTGACGTCCATACCTGTTCTGCCAAGAGGGCGTGTCTGCATGGGATTCTCCTTGCGATGAAAGATGAATTCATTCTCGCCGTGAGGCGTATTAGTCTGTTTATTCGGCCAGTTAAGTGATGCTTGTCCCAGCATGGTAACGAGGCGCTGACAAGGCGGCAAATACTGGGGTTGAGTCCTTGCGCTGGCAGGCGTATGCTTGCCCACCCCTACCGGTTCACGCCGGTTTTTTGTCTCGTCAGGTTGCCCGCTGTACGATTGATTGGCATCCTTACCCAAGTAAACTCAACAGGCAAGGTGGTCTGCCATGCCACAGGCATCATCTTTGTTCACACGACTTGAATATCAGGTTGCTGACCGGCTGTTTCATACTCGCTGGTTATTGCCACACTCACCGCGTACCCAGCGTTTGACGCTGCGTTTATTGAAACGTTGTGCCGAAGCCGGGCACCCGGATGCGTTGTCAGTCTACGGGCATATGCTTTTTCATCGAAGTCTGTCGCCGCAGGATAAAGCACGTGGCGCGCGCTATATCGTCGAAGCGGCGCATGCGGGTGATCTCAAGGCCCAATATCAGGTAGCGCAGATTTATGAAAATGGTTGCGCACAGTATCCACGACGTGACGAATACGCGGTAACCTGGTACGCCAGAGCCGCTAAAGCCGGTCACTACCTCGCAGCAGAGCGGCTGGCGCGTGCTTATGATCAGGGTCAGCTTGGCCTGGCTGTTGATCACAAGCTGGCAGCCTCCTGGCAGGCTCTGGCTGATCAGTACGTCAACCATGCTCCAACAGAACTGGCTTCCTGAAAATAGCCAAGCGACTTTTATGTAACGTTATTACGCCCAAGTGAGGAAATCTGTGTCCGAGACGCTACCGACATTACTGGATATAGAAGCGTCCGGATTCGGTCGCGGCAGTTATCCTATTGAAGTGGGCATTGCCCGCTCGGACGGTAGTTGCTGCGCGTTTCTCATCCAACCTCTGGATGAGTGGACTCACTGGGATCCCAAGGCCGAACTGTTGCACGGTATCTCGCGTGACCGTCTGGAGCGTGAGGGTTATCCGGTTCGCCAGGTGGCGTTATGGATCAACGACGAATTACGTGCCCAGGGTAAGGCCTATAGCGACAGCTGGGGGTACGACAACACCTGGCTGTCGCTGCTGTTCCATCATGCAGGCATTATTCCCGGCTTCAGGCTGGAAGCCTTGCGCATTTTGCTGAGTGAGGGACAGTTGGCGATGTGGAGTGACACCAAAGAAGCCATCATTGCCGAGCAAGGCATTCAGCGCCATCGAGCCGGCGATGATGCTCGATTGTTGCAGTTGACCTTTGAGCGCACCCGACGCCTGATGGGAGGCCGCGCATCATGAAAGTAGGGCGTTGATTGTTTGCCGGTATTTGACTCAAATCTGTGCTTCGATAGCGTCAAGCAAGTCAGGAGGCGTTTCAGCGTCAAGCAGCATGTCGCGGGTAACGGTCGCGAGAAACCCCTGCTCAACCGTGTTGTCAAGAAAGCCCAGCAGTGGGGTATAAAAGTCGTGGATATTCAGTAGCCCGATCGGCTTGTCATGCAACCCCAGGTAACCCCAGGTCCAGATCTCAAACAGTTCCTCAAAGGTACCGATACCGCCTGGCAAAGCAATAAACCCATCGGCCTGGGCTGCCATCGTCGCTTTACGTTCATGCATATCGCTCACCCGGATCAGTTCAGTGAGGCCGAAATGCGCCTGTTCGCGCTCAACCAGGTGATCCGGCATCACGCCTACCGCCTGGCCACCTGCTGCCAGCGTGGCGTTGGCAAGTTCTCCCATCAGGCCAATTCTGGCACCACCGTACACCAGGGTATGTCCACGCCGTGCCAGCTGTTGGCCTAGCTCGATTGCGGCTGTCCTGAAGTCCGGGTGAGTGCCTGCGCGTGAGCCAAGATAAACACAGAGTCGTGACATTGGGGTATCCTTCTTTGAGAGATCTTACTCAACACAACGGTCAATCGCGTGAACAGTATCCATCCATTGGCCGATGACATTATGGCTGCCGAGATGATGCGCATACTGAGTGTGCAGGCAACGCACCTGATCCCAGTTGGTAATCCCGCCGACACCACGCTCCGTCAGTACGGCCTGGTATCCACGCTGGTCAACCTCCGCTTTTTGAGCCGGCGTCATGTATTCCCAGCGTTCGGCGACATAATTGCGGTGGCTCTGATGATAGGCTGCCAGGAACTCGGCGTCTTCCTGAAGCTGCTGTTCGAGCTGCTTGATGATACCGGCCGCTTCAAGATGGGAAATGGCCACTTTCAGACGTTCAGAGCACAGCCAGTAAAGCGTCGGGAAAGGCTTGCCGTCGACAATGGGGGCCATACGCAAGACAAGAGGCGTGCCGGCGCCGTCAGTGGCGGCCACGGCCTCGATGCCGCGAGGCGTACGGCCAAGCTGCCGGGCAATAACATCAAGTTCATGCTGGCTGGGAGCATGGTGGGTACGGATGATCATGGTGTTCCAGTAAAATTCCTCAAGAAGCAGTCAGCGGTCGTCTCGGACGAACTTGTTTGACTGGCCCACAGCACGGAAAAAGCAACGGTTCAGCTGCTCTGGCGTAGCGACATAGCGCCAGGTGCGCTCGCAATATTCGGCGCCGCGGGCAATCAGGGCCTCATAGAGGCGGTTGAATGGCGCATCGTAATCGTAAGGGTCTGCGCCGGACAGACGGATATGTGGATAATCAGCGAAACGCTCAACAAAAAAGCGCTCAAGATCGGCTTCAACGGCGCTGTGCTGCGCCTTGTTATCGGGGTCTATCCACAGGTTATAGCGGATTGCCATAAGGCTTACTCTCAGTTGGCGCCCGACGACCGAAGGATCTACTCAGGGGCATCCTGAAGATGAGATTCCAGAGACTGGCGAAGTTGACCTTCGATCGGGACGGCTTTTTTGGCCTGATGATCATATTGTAACAGTACAGTGTGGCCCAGGTTGGCAAGTTTTCCATGCTGGCGCGCTTCCTGGGTCACGGTAAAGGAACTATTGCCCAAACGGCTCAGATACGTGCGGATTTCAATGTCGTGCCCGTAGAAAAGTTCAGCACGGTAGTCGACTTCCATGCGTGCCATCATCAACCGCCAGTGGTGCGTGTTCAGGTCCGGCGTGAACAATCTGAACAGGTCGTTGCGAGCCAGTTCAAACCAGGCAGGTAACCGCGTATTGTTGATATGGCCGAGCGCATCGGTGTCATAGAAGGCCGGTTCAATGATGCGTGTAAACATGGTATTTCCTTGTTGTTGTGAAAGATAGCAGACGCCTTTAATGCCCCACTAATCATTCACCCAAGCAAACGCTTGGTCAAGTCGCTGTGCGTCGCGCTGCCCACCATTGCTGGCAGCGCATCCAGCCTAAAAGCCATAGCGTAGCAACGACAAAGCCAACCAGTGTTCCTGCTGCCAGCCCCCAGGGCGTATACGTCAAAGAGACACACAGTGTATAGCTGAGCAGTGCTCCCAGACCCATCGGATAATGCTTGATCACCGTCGACGCGGGTGCAGCGCCGTAACCGGCATGCAGAATAACCAGAAAGGGCAGCATGGTGACAGGAAAGGCGGCCAGGGTGCCGGCCCAGGCGGCGGGTACCCAGTGGGCAAGGGCGGTAATCACAAAAATCATCAATGTGGCCAAGGCTGCACGCAACCCCAGAGCCGACCACGACAGTGTGCCACTGGCATTGACCCGGGTTTCCGGCACCCGCCGGTAGAGCCAGGTAAACACGCCAATGGCCACCAGGGTGACCAGGGTGCCGGTGAGGCGGGTAAACGCAAAATTCGACAACAACCAACCCACCACCACCCAGGCGCTCAAGCCACCCAGAGAGCCCATCAACACCCCTTTGATGCCGTCCGTGCGGCCACCACACACCAGATAGCCACCTCCCAGCGCCAGTGTTGCAGTAAAACCTGCCAAGGTATGAATGGCGCTTTGTGTCGCAAAGCCGGGAGAAATTTCCAGGCCGATGAAAAACAGCGCCAGCGCCGTGCCCAGCGGGTAACCGGCCAACAAACCGGCAACCCGCGGGCTAACGCGCACGGCGACCAATCCTAACCCAAGTACCAGACCTATCGATGCCAGCAACTTGCCCAGTTGCCAGATCAGGGGAACATCTGCCATCTTTTATCCTTGTTGATTTGCTCATGAGGACAGCTGGCATGCCGACCTCCCTTGCCCACCCTCTATCACCCCCGCCCATGCCTGAATGCTGCGAACTATGCGGTCGGGCGGAAGCCTTGACCAAGCATCACCTGATACCCAGGGCGCTGCACAATAAGCCCCGCTACCGTAAGCGCTATTCACGCGAGGAGCGGCTGACCGCTATTGCCTGGCTGTGCCGACCCTGCCACAAGCATATTCATCGGCTATATAGTGAACGCGAACTGGCTGATCGCCTCAATACCGTTACGGCGCTAGGTGATGATGCGGCGATCGCGGCATTTGTCACCTGGTTGGCCAGTAAACCGGTTGGCTTCAAACCCAAAGCACAGCGGCGCAGGCGTTGATGGTTGTCACACCAGGCGTAGCCCTTGCTGATCCTGCCAGGCAGCCTGAAGGGCTTGTTGCAAAGGCCCTTGAAGATGCTCAGGCAATGCCTGAAAAGCTTCCTGTTCGCTATCGAACGAACGGTTGCGCAACCAGCAATAAGCCCACGCGCAGGCCTCGGCCTCACTTTGCGGTTGTGGCCGGGCAGGCATCTGGTTCAGCAGAAACACGGCCGTACGGGGGGCCCAGAGCGGAATATCTTCACCGTTGGCGGCCTGGCACCAGGCTTCGAATGTAGCACCGTCAGGCGTTTCATCGGGTGCGCCCACCTTGGCGACGCGGGCTGTTTCGGCGAGTATCAAGGCCAGGCGGCCAATGTCTGCCTGGCCGAGAGCCAGCCACTGGCGCAACAAGGCAGGAATGCCAGCACGGACCTGCGCGTAAAAGTCGCGTTGAGGTGCATCGCTGGAAGGCCTGTTCTCTGGATGATTGTCATCTTGCATCATGCTGATGAAGTACCCTGTAAAGTGTCAGAAGTAATGGAAATAATTTCTAATGAGTATGTTGTAACGACAAATGCTGTTAACCACAAGGACAACGGATGATGTTCGATTTTGCCACGCCCCTTGAACGACGCCACCCTGCCGGTGGATGGCGCTCCCAGAAATGGCACCGCTATGGCGACGAAGTGCTGCCGTTATGGGTCGCTGACATGGACTTTACGGCGCCCCCTGCAGTGATGGATGCGCTGAAACAACGGGTTGATCATGGCGTTTACGGTTATGGGCAGGTACCGGACAGCCTCAGGCATACGCTATGTGAATGGAGTGCCACCCACTACAACTGGACGATACAGCCAGAATGTCAGCTGTGGCTTCCAGGGGTGGTGCCTGCCCTGCATCTGGCAAGCCTGGCCTTGACCGAACCTGGCGATGGCGTGTTGACCATCACGCCTATCTATCCTCCTTTTCTGGCGGTGGCCGAGCGCACTGGCAGAGTAACACAGCAGGCGGCCATGGCGCCGCCAAGCGAACCAGGGGGCGAGTGGCGGCTCGATCTGGAGGCGCTGGAGGCGGCGATTACCCCCCGGACACGTCTGCTGCTGTGGTGCCAACCGCATAACCCTACCGGGCGCATCTGGCGCCATGACGAGCTGGCAGGGTTGGCCGCACTGGTCGAGCGACACAACCTATACGTGGTCTCCGATGAGCTGCACTGCGACCTCCTGCTTGACGAGGGTGCCCAACATCAACCGCTGGCGGCGGCGTTTCCCGCGCTTGAAGATCGCGTTATCACCCTGTGGGCGCCTTCCAAGACGTTCAATCTGGCCGGGCTGACCGCCGCCTGTGCGGTGATAACTGACCCTGACCTGAGGGTACGTTTTGCCAAGGCCATGAAAGGGTTACTGCCCGATGGCAATGTGATGGGCCTGGCCGCTGCTGAAGCCGCCTACCGCGATGCGGAACCCTGGCGCCAGGCGTTGCTTGGTGTCTTGCGTGGTCATCGTCAGATGATCAGCGATTATGTTGCCCACTGGCCGGGCGTCCACTTCAACCCTCCCCAGTCCACCTACCTTGCCTGGTTGGATATGCGCGATGCAGGCCTGGGAGATGACCCTCAGCAGGCCCTGTTGGCGCAGGCAAAGGTTGCGCTGTCCAACGGCGCTGATTTTGGCCAGCCCGGCTTTGTGCGGCTGAACTTTGGCACCACCGCCACCCAGCTTGAAGAGGCCCTCAAGCGGATGGATCAGGTTTTAAGGCGGTGAACGGAGGCAGCCGCTGAAAGGATGCGAGTCAGCTTAGAATCATCCAGACACAGGCAGCCGTGAGCGCGCCCATGGTGATATTGAAGCGTCGCCAGGCGCGCTCAGTGCGGATCTTCTGGCCGATAAAGCTGCCAAATGCCGCCCACAAGGCGCAGCAGGGAAGCGCCACCAGTTCAGCAAACCCCACCAACAACAGGGCATTGGCCAAGGCA
>NZ_VMQS01000143.1 GCF_007625055.1 Halomonas sp. | reverse complement strand
TCGGTCAGAGCGGCCAGGTCGCCCGGCGCCAGCTCGATCTCCAGCCCGCGGCGCCCGGCGCTGACGTGAATCGTTGCATGCTGACGGGCGCTTGCATCAATAAAGGTGGCAAGGCGCTTTTTTTGCCCAAGCGGGCTGACGCCCCCCAGCACATAGCCGGTAACGCGCTCCACTTCAGCGGGGTCGGCCATCACGGCTTTCTTGGCACCGGCGGCCCGGGCCATCTGTTTCAGGCTGAGCTGCTGGGTTACCGGTAGCACAGCCACCGCCAGCTGATTGCCATCCAGCTTGACTATCAAGGTCTTGAACACCTGCTCCGGCGGCAACGCGAGCTTTTCTGCGGCTTCCAGCCCGTAGGAGGCCGCACCCGGGTCATGCAGGTATTCATGCAGGGTACAGGCAATTCCAGCGGTTCTGGCTTGCTCCAGGGCAGGCGTCATGGTGGCTTTTCTCCGACAGGCAGGCGTCAATAATCCTCAGCTTAAACGTTGCGTCAGCCATTGGCCAATATCACTGACCTGTTGGGGGCAAAGCGCATGCGCCATAGGGTACTGGCGATAGTTGACGTTATAACCCAGGCCCTTGAGACGATCTGCCCCACTGCGGCCCAGGCTTTCCGGCACAACCGGGTCGAAGTTGCCGTGATGCACGTCAATCGCGATATCCCGGTTGGCATCGGCCAACTCGATATTGTCGGCGGTAGCAAAGTAGGTCGATAGCGCCAGCAGGCCGCCGAGTGGTTCCGGGAAGGTCAGGGTGACGTGGTAGGCCACCGCTCCGCCCTGGGAGAACCCGGCCATGATGATGCGGCGACTATCTATGCCTTGCTCCATTTGCTGGCGAACAAGGCCTTGAATGCGCTGTGCAGATACCTTGAGCTGATTTTCATCCACTCGCCGATCCAGATCCATGGCGAGAATATCGTACCAGGCGGGCATCACCATACCACCATTGATGGTCACCGGCAGGCGCGTCGCATGGGGCATGATAAAGCGGACATTGGCATCCTTGGGCAGCGAAAGCGCTGGCACCAGGGGTTCAAAATCACGCCCATCGGCGCCCAGGCCATGCAGAATAAACACACAGGCATTTGCGGGCTGCCCGTTTCTGGGTTCAACAATCAACTCACCCGGTTCGCTCATTACTTACTCCTTATAAATCAAAGCCCACAGGTTAGCGTAAAGTCCCGCCAACAGCGAGCCATAAGCTGATGCTGATAAA
>NZ_VMQS01000142.1 GCF_007625055.1 Halomonas sp. | reverse complement strand
TCAGACTCCGGCAGGAACGCCAAAGAGCGTACTCTGCCAGGTCTTCTGAGGCCGGTGTCGCTCCCCCCGCTCACCAGCCGGGCCCACCAGCGCTACGACTACAGCGACTTTGACCGCGAGCGGCTTCTCATGCACATGCGCTCGACCGAAGGCCCGGCCCTGTGCACCGGCGATGTGACGGGCAACGGCCTGGCTGATGTGTACATTGGCGGGGCGCGCGGGCAGGCCGGGGCGCTGTGGCTGCAGCAGACCGGCGGCGGGTTTGAACGCGGCCACCGGGAGGCCTTCGAGCAGGAAGTGCGCCCGGAGGAGACCGCCTGCGCGCTGTTCGACGCCACCGGGGACGGGCTGGCCGATCTGTATGTGGTTAGCGGCGGCAACTCCTTTGGCTCGGGCTCTTCGGCCCTGAGCGACCGGATGTACGTAAACGACGGGGCGGGCGGCTTCACCCACACCGGGCAGGTGCTGCCCACGCGGCGCGGGTTTGAGCCGGGCTCGGTGGCAGCCCCGCATGACTTCACGGGGGACGGAATCCCGGACCTGTTTGTGGGGATCCGCCTGCGGCCGTTTGGGGTGGGCCTGCCGGCCAGCGGGTACCTGCTGGAGGGCAATGGCGACGGAACGTTTACGGATGTGACCGAAGGGTGGGCCCCGCAGCTTCTGGAGGCGGGGATGATCACCGACGGGCTGTGGGCCGACCTGACGGGCGACGGGTCGGAGGAACTTGTGATCACCGGTGAGTGGATGCCGGTGCGGGTGTTTGCCTCCCGGGGGGACCGCTTTGAAGAGATTACCGGGGAGCTGGGCCTGGAGAACACCCACGGGTGGTGGAACGCCATAACGGCCGCCGACCTGAACGGCGACGGGCGGATGGATCTGATCGGGGCCAACCACGGGGAGAACTCACTGTTTAAAGCAAGTCCGGAGCACCCGGTGAAGATGTGGGCGGGCGACTTTGCGCGCAACGGCATGGTGGAACAGATCCTGAGCTACCCCAAAGATGGCCGGGACTACCCGGTGGGGCTGCGCCATGATATGGCAGAGGAGATCCCGGAGCTGGCCGACCGGTACCCCGACTACGAGAGCTACGCGGGGCAGACGGTGCAGGAGATCTTTACCGGGCAGGAGCTGGAGCAGGCCGAAGAGCTGCGGGCCAGCGAACTGCAGAGCACGATATTTTTGAATGAAGAGGATGGCTTTCGCGCGGAGGCGCTGCCGGTCCGGGCGCAGCT
>NZ_VMQS01000069.1:5089-9630 GCF_007625055.1 Halomonas sp. | reverse complement strand
GATGCAGGTTATGGGCTGGTAGCCTCAGCGGAACGTGATGGCATGCGCCTGGTGTCGGTGGTGATGGGCACTGACTCCGAGGAAGCCCGGGCTCAGGAAACTCAGAAACTACTCAGCTACGGTTATCGGTTTTACGAAACAGTGCCTGTTTATGAGCAGGATGAAGTGCTGGCTTCGCCCCGTATTTGGGGAGGAAACACCAATGAGGTCAGCGCGGGGGTCGGTGATGAAGTCTATGTTACCCTGCCACGTAATCGGAACGAGGAATTACGTGCCCGGCTGAACTTGAATCGTGATTTGATGGCTCCGATATCAGAAGGCGATGAGGTTGGACAATTAGAGATTGTGCTTGGCGAAGAAGTGGTTGGGGCGCACGACCTTATAGCCCTTGAAGATGTTGAAGAGGGCGGTTTTTTCAAGCGTCTTCTTGATCAGGTACGGCGTTTCTTTAGCGGTATGATCAGCAAGTTTCTGGGTTAGCCACTCGTCGTTCTATATTGAGTATATGTCAATGTAAAAATTTCTGATGGCTAAGCGGCCCGGCGTCTCCAGGCCGCTTCTGTTACGGAAACCTTTGGATGTCCCAATGAAATCAAGCGGTAAGAAAGTCTTTCAAGATATGCGTCAGCCGGTATCCAATGATCCATCGGCGGCAAAAATTACCTTTCCTTGTGATTATCCTATCAAGGTAGTGGGTGATGCGGCCGACGATTTTGCAGCAGCCGTGTGTCAGGTGGTGGTCATGCATTCGCCAGAATTTGATACCAATACGGTGGTGGTGGTGAATAGTCGCAACGGTCGTTTTCAATCCGTGCGACTGACCATTCAGGCCACCAGCGAAGAGCAGCTCAAGCGGTTGTTTATTGATCTCAAGGCAACCGGTCGTGTGCATATGGTGCTGTGATGGATAGAGTTCCCATTGAGTTACACTTGTGGGGAATGTATCCCTATCAGGCCGTATGGGAAGCCATGCGTTCATTAACCGATATCCGTGGCCCTGAAACGCCTGATCAGTTCTGGCTTGTAGAGCATGAGCCTGTTTTCACCCAGGGGCGCGCAGGTAAACCGGAACATCTTTTGATGCCGGGAAATATTCCGGTGGTACATACCGATCGAGGCGGGCAGGTGACCTACCATGGCCCCGGACAGGTTGTGCTTTATCCGCTACTGGATGTCCGCAGGGCAGGGCTGGGTGTGAGAGATCTGGTGAGCGCAATTGAAAATGCTGTGATTGATGTCCTGGAAGGTTATGGGGTGAATGCCAGAGCCAGGCCGGATGCGCCGGGCGTCTATGTGACGACTGCGATGGGCGAGGCCAAGATTGCTTCATTGGGTCTGCGCATTCGTAGGGGAGGAAGCTTTCACGGCGTCGCACTGAATGTAAATGCTGACCTGTCACCGTTTGAACGGATAAATCCTTGTGGCTATGCAGGCATGCAGATGATCAACCTGGCGGATCTGTTGACCTGTCCGGTCAATAGTCATCATGTGGGCAGGCAGTTGGCCGAGGCGCTGGCAGGGCGGCTTCAGCGTTCATTGACGCTAGGGCCTGTTGACGTTTCATCGCGAACCGCGTTGCTGCGCCAAAGAGCGTCAGGCAAGGCGCGACACGACGGCAATGGTGGTGCCCTTACCGAGTGACGCAACGCAGGATGGCGTTCTTTGGCGCGCAACCCGAAGGGACAGGGTCCTTTTGGCACAGCCCTGCGTTGTTCGTCGCTGATTGGGAGCCACCCAACCACGCTCCTCACGCCTTGTTCTGCACCAAAAGGGCCTCTGTCGCGGCCGTGATGAAACGTCAACAGGCCCTAAAGCCGTCACACGTCAGCTAGCCAACGTTTAAAGCCGGAATAAGATTGCTGTCTTCTTCCGTCTGCCCGGGCACTTCAGCAGGTGATGCCAGACCAAGGTTATTTTTCTCGAAGACACGATCAGCGCGATAGCTGGAACGGACAAGCGGGCCGGAGGGCACTTCCATAAAGCCTTTTTCAAGCCCAAGCTGGCGAAGCTCTTCAAACTCTTCGGGTGTCACGTAACGCTCAACCGGCAAGTGGTTCTTGGTGGGGCGCAAGTACTGGCCAAGCGTCACGATATCGACGCCAATGTCACGCAGGTCATCAAAGGTCTTGAGGATTTCATCCTTGGTTTCCCCTAATCCGAGCATAAGACTGGTCTTGGTAATGATATCAGGGCGATAGCGTTTGGCGTGAGATAAGACATCCAGCGTCTTACGATAGCCAGCACGGGGATCGCGAACCCTCTGGGTCAGACGCTCAACGGTTTCAACGTTCTGTGCAAATACCTGCAACCCAGAATCAACTACCTGCTCGATGGCCTTGGGCGCTGCGTCAAAATCCGGTGTCAATGCTTCCACGACTACATCAGGCGTGTGATGCTTGATGGCCTGTATACAGGCTGCGTAATGGGAGGCACCGCCATCGTCCAGGTCATCTCTGTCCACCGAGGTAAGCACTACATAACGAAGTCCCATCAGTTCAACCGACCTGGCCGTATTCTCTGGCTCATCATTATCCAGCCAGCCTTTTGGATTACCTGTGTCAACGGCACAGAAGCGGCATGCCCGAGTACACACGGACCCCATCAGCATGATGGTTGCCGTGCCGTTGCTCCAGCATTCGCCCATATTGGGGCAATGCGATTCAGCGCATACAGTGCTTAATCCATGCGACTTGACGTTTTTCTTGACGGCTTCAAAGCGCTCGCCGCCCGGCATCCTGGCTCGTAACCAGGCAGGCTTGCGTTCAGGCAGGTTAGACGGCGCCTCTGATGGTTGCTTGCTTTGTTTGATGCCGTCCTTGATAACGGCCATGCCATGTTCGTTACGAAATTTTTCGCCGCTTGAAATACGCTGCGAGGGATGATTGCTCATAATAAAGCGCCTCTGCTATGGCGAGAGCGGTAAAATCTGGACGCGTTAACCGCTCAGGAATATGGGTCAATGTCGACAGAAGTCTATAATGCTTAATGTAACATATTTGGCAGAAAGCAGGATATCGCTGCGTCATTGTAAGGTAGCGTGATAAGCGATGATGAACAACAGGCGCGGAACTGCCCTGACAGCATGCTGTTTATACGTCTGGCACCTTGTTTTCGTGGCCGAAACAGCGTTAAAAGTGAATTATCACACCATTGACACCAATAAAGTAGCATTCTTCATCGACGTCGAAGGCTGTGTAGATTACACTATATTGCGTTGCAGCATAAAATGATTCAGGGCCTTGGCACTCATGCTGGCCCAAGGGAGAATCCATGAACTTTCTCGCCAACCCTTTTATGCCATCAGCGCCAACTGGCAATGATGGCCCTATCGCTGACTTTCCGCTTAATGCTGGAACCCAGGCGATGATGACACTGTGTGATCCCTTTGGTTTTGGCCGCGCTGCGTTTGACTACTGGCGTGATAGCGTGGAACGCAGCATCCTCTACTGGGATGTGATGCGCCAACGGGGTAATCAATATCTTGAGCACATGAAGCAAACCAAGCCTAGCGTGCTGGGTTTCAAAACCGAAGTTGTCATGGATGGCCGCGAGCTTGCGCATCCTACCAACTACGAATTATTGCGCGTTTTGCCACCGGAAGGCGTTGAGATTGACGAGCTCAAGCGCCCCTTTGTGGTCGTCGATCCGCGCGCCGGACATGGCCCTGGCATTGGCGGTTTCAAGCCTGATAGCGAGCTGGGGGTCGCCATGCGCGCCGGGCACCCTTGTTATTTTATCGGTTTTCTGCCTTTCCCGGAGCCCGAGCAGACGGTTGAAGACGTTGTCGAAGCAGAAATTGCCTTTGTGCGCCACATCAGTTCCTTGCACCCGGATACCTGTGAAAAGCCGATGGTGGTCGGTAACTGTCAGGCGGGCTGGCAGATCATGATGGCAGCTGCGCTCGAACCTGACGTGTTTGGCCCCATCCTGATAGCGGGTGCACCGCTTTCCTATTGGGCAGGTGAGCGAGGCAAGGCACCCATGCGCTATACCGGTGGGATTACCGGTGGTAGCTGGATCACTGCCTTGACCAGTGACATTGGAAATGGGCTGTTTGACGGTGCCTGGCTGGTGCAGAACTTTGAGCGTCTGAATCCAGCCAATACTTATTGGAAAAAGCAGTATCACCTGTTTGACAACATTGACAAGGAAGCCGAACGCTACCTGGAATTTGAACGCTGGTGGGGCGGTCATGTGGTTTTGGGTGGCGAAGAAATCCAGTACATTGTAGATAATCTGTTTGTCGGGAACCGCCTGTCGACCGCTCAACTGGTTACCCGTGATGGGCGTCGCGTTGATTTACGCAATGTACGTTCACCGGTCGTGGTGTTCTGTTCGCGCGGTGATGACATTACGCCTCCGCCTCAGGCGCTTGGATGGATTCGTGATCTGTATGAAGGCGAGGAAGATATCATCGCCAATGATCAGACCATTGTCTATTGTCTGCACGACACCACAGGGCATCTGGGTATCTTTGTATCTGGCAGTGTCTCCCGTAAGGAACACTCCGAGTTCACGGCCAACATGGATTACATTGATGT
>NZ_VMQS01000069.1:0-4989 GCF_007625055.1 Halomonas sp. | reverse complement strand
AGCGGTTAACACACCGGAAATGGCACGCTGGATTCGCCGTATGCACCCTATCCGCCTGGGTTACCGTTTAATGTCTGATCGAAATCCTCTGACGGTGCCCTTGCCTGTTATGGCAGATGCGGTGCGCGCTAATCGTCATCAGGTAGGCCAGGATAATCTGTACAAATCGGTCGAAGGTATTGTGTCCGAACAGATCGTCTCAACCCTGAACGCCGTGCGTGATCTGCGTGACAGCTCACTGGAACGGATTTTTCTTGACGTTTATGGCCAGCCCCTTCTGCAGGCTGCTGTGGGGCTTTACGGTGATGCCCATGTTCACCGTCGTCGTCCTGGCGCTGAACCTGAGCATCGTCGCTTTATTCAGCAACGTCGTGATGAGTTGCGTGAACGTATTGCCCATGGTGGCGAACATGAAGCGGTAATGCGCGCAGTTATTTACGTATTGGGTGGCTCGCCGGCGACCGATGAACGTAACTTCAAACGTTTGCGGGCGTCACGCGCCGAGCTCGAGCCTGCCAGTTCGCTGGATGAGTTCAAAAAGCTGGTGCGTGAGCAATTCTTCATTCTTAAGCTGGACCGTGAGGAAGCCCTCGCTACTCTGCCACAATTACTGGCGGGGCAGACCAATGCCCAGATAGATGGTCATATTGACCACCTTGACCACGTATTGGCAGCCAGTGGCGATCTGTCGGAACATTCAGCGCAGCGTTTTGAGCAGGTCAAGGCGTTATTTGATCAGGCACGTCCAGAAACGCTGGTTGAAGTGCCGACCGAATCAACACCGGTTAAACCCGCGCCTATGGTAGAAGAAAAGGTAGAACAATTGCCTGCTTCGCCTGTGGCGGACAACGCTGACGCAACGTCGGCTGCCACGCCAGAGCCAAAAGAAACTGAACCCACTGAAGAAACACAGGCCAAGAAAGCTCCGGCGAGTAATAAAACCACTCCTCGGAGGCAATCGCGCAAGCGCTGATTGAGTATCTACGCCAACGCCCCGACTGAATGATCGGGGCGTTTTTGTATGCATGAAATTTTCCGGAGGTTGCCGTTTCGAGTCTGGCAGTCTAGTGTCTAGCTGAAGTTGTCAGGCAAGCATACGCTGGTTTAACGTTGTTGAAGGCTGGCGCTTCTGCATGGCCTGGGGTAGGGTAAGCGCATTTTTCAGGCGTGCAGCGGTCAATCAGTTTACGCACGTTTTTGCATTCATCCGCCGCCTCACATCAGCCGGCACAATATTTAAGTGGAGCACTATGGGCAAGTCACTGGTCATCGTCGAGTCGCCAGCCAAGGCGAAGACGATCAACAAGTATCTCGGCAACGATTTTATCGTGAAGTCGAGCGTGGGTCATATTCGTGACCTGCCGACCAGCGGCTCGGGCAAAACGGCCTCTGACCCCAAGGAACGTGCCCGTCAGGCGGCGCTAACGCGTAAAATGTCGCCCGAAGAGAAGGCCGTTTATAAAAAGCACAAAGCGCATGATCAACTGATCCGTCGCATGGGAATAGACCCTGATAACGGTTGGCAGGCCCATTACGAAATCCTGCCAGGCAAGGAAAAAGTGGTTGCCGAGCTAAAAAAACTGGCTGAGAAAGCCGATGCGGTATATCTGGCCACGGATTTGGACCGCGAAGGCGAAGCGATAGCCTGGCACCTGCGAGAAACCATCGGTGGTGCTAATGAGCGCTACAAGCGCGTGGTCTTTAACGAGATTACCAAGAATGCGATTCAGGATGCATTCAAGGCCCCTGGCACACTTAATATTCCCAGGGTGGAGGCACAGCAAGCCAGGCGCTTTCTGGATCGAGTGGTCGGTTTCATGCTGTCGCCGTTGCTATGGGCCAAGATCGCGCGAGGGTTATCGGCGGGTCGGGTGCAATCGGTGGCCGTGCGCCTGATTGTTGAGCGCGAACGCGAGATTCGCGCCTTTGTGCCAGAAGAGTTCTGGGACGTGCATGC
Organism: Halomonas sp.; assembly: GCF_007625055.1. Classification (GTDB taxonomy): domain Bacteria; phylum Pseudomonadota; class Gammaproteobacteria; order Pseudomonadales; family Halomonadaceae; genus Vreelandella. Next base: position 3,032 of record NZ_VMQS01000069.1, on the reverse strand, counting down.
GGATCTGGTGTCGCCAGACGGTGAGGCGATACGGTTTGAGTTGGCACGGTATAAGGGAAAAGCGTTTCGGCCTGCCAGCGAAGCGCAAACCATGGATCAGATTGCCGCCCTGCGTCATGCTCAACTGGCGATCACCTCGCGGGAGGACAAGCCGACCCGTTCAAAGCCTAACGCCCCTTTCATAACCTCGACGCTCCAGCAGGCAGCGAGTAGTCGTCTTGGTTTTTCGGTCAAGAAAACCATGACAATGGCCCAGCGCCTCTATGAGGCAGGCTACATTACCTATATGCGTACCGATTCAACCAATCTTTCCAAGGATGCGGTTGAAAGTGCGCGTGCCTATATTGGTGATGTTTATGGCGCGCAATATCTTCCAGAAGCGCCCATTCGCTACTCCAGCAAGGAAAGCGCCCAGGAAGCTCACGAGGCCATTCGTCCTTCCAGCGTAGAGCGTAAAGCCACGGAGCTAGCCAGCATGGAAAGGGATGCCGAGCGACTGTATGAGCTGATCTGGCGGCAGTTCGTGGCTTGCCAGATGACACCTGCCGAATACCTTTCCACCACCCTGAACGTTGAGGTTGACGGCTATGAGCTACGCGCCAAGGGGCGCGTGCTTAAGTTTGATGGTTACACCCGGGTGATGAAACCAGCGGGTAAAAACGAAGACCAGCAGTTGCCGGACTTGGCCAAAGGCACCCTGATGCAGTTGGATAAGCTCGACCCTCAGCAGCACTTCACCAAGCCGACAGCGCGATATTCTGAAGCGGCACTAGTGAAAGAGCTGGAGAAACAGGGAATCGGGCGACCGTCCACCTATGCGTCGATTATTTCAACGATTCAGGATCGCGGTTATGTCAAGCTTGAAAATCGTCGTTTTTATGCCGAGAAGCTTGGCGATATTGTGACCGAGCGGCTTAAGGAGTCTTTCCCCGACCTGATGGATTTCTCATTTACGGCGCGTATGGAAGACAGCCTTGATGAGGTAGCTGAAGGTGAGCGCAATTGGCGTGCCTTGCTGGATGCCTTCTATCACGAATTTCGTGATGAACTGGCAAAAGCCGAAAGCGAAGACGGTATGCGTCCCAACCAGCCGGTGCCAACGGATATCGACTGCCCGAGCTGCGGACGCAAGATGCAGATTCGTACCGCATCGACTGGCGTCTTTCTGGGTTGCAGTGGTTATAATCTGCCTCCCAAGGAGCGTTGCAAGACCACCATCGACCTTATCCCGGGAGAGGAAGCGGTGGCCGCTGATGCCGGAGACGAAGCTGAAGCTGATGCATTGCGAGCTAAACGCCGCTGTCCCAAGTGTGGCACGGCTATGGATAATTACCTGATAGATGAAACCCGCAAGCTACATATCTGCGGTGAAAGCCCTGATTGCGATGGCTATGAAGTGGAAACTGGCAAATTCAAGATAAAAGGCTATGAAGGGCCTGTTATTGAATGCGATAAGTGCGGCAGTGAGATGCAGCTCAAGTCGGGCCGGTTTGGCAAGTATTTTGGTTGTACCAATAGCGAGTGTAAGAATACCCGCAAGTTACTGAAAAGCGGCGAAGTAGCACCACCGAAAATGGATCCGATCGAGATGCCGGAATTGGCCTGCCAGAAAGTAGAGGATCATTACGTGCTGCGGGATGGTGCCAGTGGTCTGTTTCTGGCGGCCAGTAAGTTCCCGAAAAATCGCGAAACCCGTCCGCCTCTGGTCAAGGAGCTGAAAGCTCATGCAGACGAGCTTCCAGAGAAATATCATTTTATTCTCAAGGCACCGACTGAAGACCCGGAGGGACGTCCCGCACAGATTCGTTTCTCACGTAAGAACAAGGAGCAATATGTGATGACCGATGAAGACGGTAAAGCCACAGGGTGGAAAGCGACGTTTGCTAATGGTCAATGGCAGGTTGAGGACAAGCGTAAATGACCCCGAAATCGCGCACTAATCAGCTTTTCTATCATGCCCAGCTGATGGGAGACATGCCTGCTGGCGATGACGAACATACGACGGCCCGCAAGATGGCCATCGAGGAGAGCGCCCTGGCGCTTCTGGAACTGGCCCTGGAGTCGATGCTCAAGGAGCTTACCGAGCATGCGCGCCTGGACACTCACCGCTGGCAAACACTACTGGCTGCCGATGGGCCTGATGTGGCAGAACTTCAACGGTTAAGGGACATTGCCGCTGACGGCGAGTCGTGGCTCGGTTGGCTGGTATTTCAGCTGGAAAGGCTGCATAGCGATCAGGGGGCTGCCCGTCGACCGGTCGCCAACCCTGGAATGATAGCGCTTGGTAGTGAAACCGAATTTGCTGATCAACTACTGCAGTGCATTCAATCGGCTAAAGCCGAGATGGCAGAATTGCGTGAAACCAGTCAGGAATGGTAGCCGTCAACAAGAATGATCAAGGTGAAAGGGTGAGCTGCCAGGTATCCACTAAAAAAGCATGCCGGCAGCAGGCAAACCTTGTTAACTTGTAATTTGTACAGATGACATAAACCATTGACCACAAGTGGATGAGGAGACAATGATGCGCTATCACCAGGTAAAGGATCTGGTTGTCTGGGCGGCTGACTTTCATCAACGCATGGCTCAACAGTTTGAAGAGGCAGTGCGCAAGTCGGAATCAGAGCGCTCCCGTATGGTTCTGGATTATCTTGCCGGGCGTGAAAGACGAATGGCCAAGGGGCTTGAAAGCGTATTCGACGATGGTTCTGATCATACCGATGTGCTGGAAACCTGGTTCGATGACCCCACTGATTTTCCGCAGCCTCCGGTGCTTGTCCAGATGGTTGAACAAGCGGTCGCCCATGACGATATTGATGCCGCCATGAAAACGGCCCTGAACGCAAATGATACGCTCAAAGCGATGTACGAGTACCGAGCAGAAAAAGCGGTTATCGAACCTGAACAGGCATTCTTTGTTTCTCTGGCCGAAGGGCATGAGAGTGAAGCGCGCCAGATTGTCACTCACCTTGAAGAATTTTCTGACCTTTGAGCATACGGCGACAAGGTTAGTGTTTTGAGACATGTCCAATGCC
>NZ_VMQS01000019.1:5011-39093 GCF_007625055.1 Halomonas sp. | reverse complement strand
GCTCAAGGCGCTGGGCAACCACGCCTGATCCCTGGTCTTTTTATTGAAGCGTCATTTCGCTGCCGCAGCCCTCTCAGGGCTGCGGCAGCTTTACTTTAGCGTGAATACGCCATTAACCGGGTCTTGAATTGCCCTCTTGAGCCTGGTGGCTCTGGGCTTCTTATTAACACCTGAACCTGCATTGAAAGCAGACCCTTATGGTCCTTACGGGAACTTTTCCCATTCTCTGTTTGACCCCAGCTATTGAATCGGATGGCAACCCTTGCTATTTTAATGATAATGTTTATCATTAACGCAGGAGGTTTAATCTCATTTGATATGGATACATCTTCTCCTCATCCATCCAGCGACTGCACATCAAGGAATCGCTTCTCTGATGACCGTTGTGCCGAAATTCGTAGCGAAGATCTGCTCGACAGCAATGGGCAACGGATCATTCTTCATCAACAGAAACGCTATATATTGCGCCGCACCAAGAGCGGAAAACTGATTTTAACTACTTGAACCCACACTCAGTGCACTAGCCAGCCAAGCCTTCAGGGCTCAGCCAGCCAAGCAGAATCACACCTTGACAAGGTTGAGCGTCTGGCCCATGAAAACGATACCGCTTCCCTCTTATCTTCTGACACCGCTGACCCTGGCCGTTTGCGTGCTGAGCCACCCAGCCCAGGCACAGAACAACGCCAATTCGGTCTCTACCTCAGCACAGTCGCCGCTTGATACAGTGACCGTCACCGGCACTCGCGCCCCAACGGACTTTTCCCGTTCGCCGCTGATCATTGATGTCATCGATCGCCATGACCCTGAACTTGCAACGGCGAGCCGGATTGAAGATGTCTTCAGCCAGCAGCCCGGCCTGCATATTGCCGGGCAAGGGCGGCGCAACGGCCAGACGCTCAGCATGCGCGGCTTTGGCAGCGATGGCGTGCTGGTGCGCGTGGACGGCATTCGTCAGGACATCAATACCGGCCATATAGGCAACTTTTTTGTTGACCCGGGATTACTGCGGGAAGTGCAGGTGGCGCGTGGCGCTCTTTCCAGCCTTTACGGTAGCAATGCCATGGGCGGCGTCATCAGCTTTACAACAGTAGACGCCGAGGATCTTCTCGCCCCTGGACAACAACAGGGCATACGGCTTTCCCTGGGAGGCGCAACGGCAAACGCAGAAGGACGTGCTGCGCTGACAGCATTCGGTAAACAACAGACAGAACAGGGCCAATGGGACGGTCTTGTCTCGCTGGGGCGCAGCGAATCCGGGGACATTCGGCGTGCCGGCGGCCAGGAAGCCGAAGATGATGCCCGCCTTGACAGCCTGCTGCTTAAAGGGGGGTGGGAGCCCGATGCTGATCACCGCTGGTTTACCCAGTGGCAATACTATAATGAAGACACGACCCAGCCGGCCAATCCTCAACAATTGGAAGTGACCGAGAGTAACCCGTTACGCCCACGCGAGGTGGAAAGCCATAATGCACAGCTGGGGCATCGCTGGTCACCCAGCATCACAACCGAGATTACCACCCGCGCCAGCCTGAGCCGTCAGCAGATAGAGGAACCATTGGCCAGCCGTGAGCTTGAACGCATCGGCCTGCAGAGTGACGGCTATCATCGTCTTGAGCATGGCTGGCTGAGTCAGACGCTGGCATTCGGGGCTGAGCTGGAACAGGCTCGCCAACGCCCGTCAGGCAACGCCAATGGGTTCCCCAAGGCGGATATCGACACCCAGGCACTCTATCTGGATAACACCCTGACCACGGGACGCTTTATAAGCGAGGGAGGTTCAGGCGAAATTGATCTTGGCCTGGGAGCACGCTACGACCACTATGATGCCAGTGGTCAGGGCCAGCAGAGCAGTGACCATGATCGGGTCTCGCCACGCATCCGGCTGGCTTGGCGCCCCAATGACGGTGTCATGCTGTATTCAGGCTATGCCGAAGCCTTTCGTGCTCCATCCCTGACAGAGCTCTACGCCAGCGAACGCCACTTTAGCGGCTTCTGCATGGGGCCCGGTCGCTGCATACCGGACAACTTCTGGGTGCCCAACCCCTCTCTGGATCCGGAAACCAGCCGTACCTGGGAAACTGGCCTTGTCTGGCAGTTGCCGAACTGGCAACTGAGCGCCAGCTACTTTGACACCCGCGCTGATGACTTCATAGATTCCAGCGTCGATCTGCGAGCGGGTATCACTCAAGCTGTCAATGTCAGCAGCGCTCAACTATGGGGCTTTGATGCACGTGCCCGCTGGCAACCCGATCAGCAACCCTGGCAGGCCCAGCTGGGTATTTCGGAAGTTTCCGGCAAGGATCGTGACAATGGCGCTCCATTAGGCAGCCAAACTCCGCTGGAGCTCACCTTGGGTGGAAGCATTGATGTTGCCGGTGATGCTGTTCGTCTGGGTTGGCAGAGTCGCTTTGCCACCGCCTATGACAAAGCCGGAGCTGATCAACGCCTGCCGGGCTATGGTCGCCACGACCTGAACCTGAACTGGCAGATTCTTCCGGCGCTTGACGCCTCTCTCAGGCTGGCCAACGTCACCGATAAGGTCTGGTACCGCCCGGATGGCAGCCTGGGCGATGGCCGCAGCATTCTCACCAGCCTGCATTGGCAGTGGTAACTGCCCTTTAAAGGAGTTTCAGTATGACCTCACTCGCGCAGACCACCGCCATTATCGAGGCTTTTGACGCCGCAAGGCGAGTTAACCCTCGCACCAATGCCATTGGCATTGCCGAGCAACTGGGGATCAGTGAAGGGGAACTACAGGCCGCCAGAATTGGACGCGATGTCTGGACGCTACCCCTGGCGCCGAGCGAAATGGCTGCTCGCTTTCACACCTTGGGAAACGTGAAGTGTCTGACTCGCTCGTCGCTGGCAGTACTTGAACAGAACGGCACCTATCCACCTCTCGGTGGCAGCCAGCATGCCGGGCTATTACTTGATCCCGGCGGCCTGGATCTGCGCCTGATGTATAGCCACTGGTACTGGATATGCCTGATTCGCGATCCCATGCCCGATAAAAACGATGCGCCGAATAAAGGTGCCGTACCCGCGGCACGCTGGAGCCTGCAGGTTTTCAATCAGCACGGCCAGGCCGTGCATAAGGTGTTTGCCAAAGGGGCAACCGCGCAATCGCAGACGCTCCCTGACAGTTGGGAGACGCTGCGCCAGGAAGGCACGCTGGATACACCGGCTTTTACCCAGTCCGCTCAACCACCCACCAGACCCTTGCCCGAAGCGCCCACACTGGCCAGAGAGTGGGCGGCCATGACGGACGTTCATCAGTTCTTTAGCCTGCTTAAACGCCATCAGCTGCGTCGCTTGGAGGCCAATACCCTGATGCAGGGCAGCTTCACCCAGGCATTGCCGGTACATGCGCTGGAAAGCCTGCTGCGTCAGGCCAGCCAACAGACACTTCCGATCATGCTCTTCGTCGCCAGTCAGGGCTGCGTGCAGATCCGAACCGGCACCTTACCTACACCATTACGGGCCGGAGGCTGGCTGAACCTGTTCGGCGACTGTTTCACCCTGCATCTGGATGATCAGGCCGTAACTTCTGTATGGGTGGTGGAAAAACCCAATCGCGATGGGGGTGTTACCAGCGTGGAAGCCTTTGATAAAAGGGGTGACCTGGTGCTGCAGATTTATGCTGAACGCCAGGAGGGCCGCCCTGAGCGCTCAGCATGGCGTAATCTGTTAACCACACTTACACGTCAGGAGGCCGTCGCATGAAGCTGTCCTGGAAGCTGGTGGTGATCAGCTGGCTGTGTGCCTTTGCTCCACCTGCTCAAGCCGATGAGCGTTGGGTCGTTATCGGGGGTGATGTTGCAGCTATTGTGGCCGAACTGAATGGCGATGCGCCCCTGGTAGGCCGCGACGACACCAGCCTTTATCCGCCATCGGTGGCCGAACTGCCTTCGGTGGGTTACCTGCGCCAGCTTTCGGCAGAGAGCGTAATGTCACTCTCTCCCACCCGTATCCTGACCAACCAGTACGCTGGCCCTGAAGAAGTACTCGAACAGCTGGAAACCGTCGGGTTATCCCTGGACATCATCTCGAGTCCCCATGAGCTAAACGCCATTGCTGGCAAAGTGCGCGACGTAGCCGAGCGTCTCGATCGCCCTGAAGCAGGTGAGACACTGGCAAACCAACTTGAAGACCAGCTGGCCACTCTCAATGATAAACCCGCCTTGCCGACCACACAGGCCGCCTTTGTACTCAGTCATAGCGGCGTGACACCGCGAATGGCCGGCCAGGATACCGGCGCTCATACCATGCTCGAAGCGGTTGGCCTGCATAATGCCTTTGACAGCATGCAGGGTTATCAGGCAGTTGGCGCCGAAGCGCTGGCCAGACAGGCACCGGAGATAATTATTGCTTCCCAGCAGGGCCTGGAGGCCATCGGCGGAGAGGAGGCCCTCTGGGCGCTACCGGGTATGGCACTGACACCTGCAGCAAAGCATCAACGCCTGGTATTAGTAGATGGTCAGGCCCTGCTCGGGTTTGGCCCACGTGCTCCGCAGCAACTGCTTGAACTACGCGCCACCCTGGATACCTTGCTCTCTTCAGATGAGACATCCTTGCCATGAATACCCTGACGCTTGATCGCTACCGGCGATCGGGGTTACGGAGTCGCCAGTCACGCATACTCTGGGGGCTTACCCTGGCGCTGGTGGCGGCATTGCTGGCCGGTGCCTCAAGCGGTGCGCTAGGCATCTCACCCTGGGTAATCTTCAGCGGCGAGCTGGACCCCATGGCCGTCCAGGCCTGGTGGCAACTGCGCCTGCCAAGGCTATTGCTGGGCGTGCTGGTAGGCGCCATGCTGGCGGGCAGTGGGGCGGCCATGCAGGGCCTTTTCCGTAACCCACTTGCTGATCCGACGCTCCTTGGCTTGGCCAGTGGGGCGGGTTTATTTGTTGCCTTGTGGATTGTTGTAGGGCAAGAAATGGCGCTACCGCAGGCAGGCGCCAGCCTGTATGGCCAGTTTGTTGCCGGATTTCTGGGGGCATTGGCGGTGTGCCTCACTGTTTTTGCCATTGCTCGCCGTCAGGGGGTCAGCAGTGGTGCCGTCATGACCTTATTGCTGGCTGGACTGGCCATCAATACCCTGGCCGGCGCCGGTGGTGGCATATTGGCGTTTATTGCCAGCGATGAACAGCTACGTCAGATCAGCCTATGGGGAATGGGCACATTGACCGGGGCGCTATGGCGCACCGTTGGTCTGGCGCTGGTGTTGGTTCCGTTGGGACTTTGGTGGCTGTGGCGCAGCGCCGGGGAGCTTGACCTGCTACAACTGGGCGAGTCAACTGCCCATGCCGCCGGACTGGACACCCCACGCCTTAAAAGGCGAATCATTATCGCTACTTCTCTGGGGGTTGGTATAAGCGTGGCACTGACCGGCGTGATCGGCTTTCTGGGTTTGCTGGTGCCACACTGCCTGAGACTATGGCTTGGGCCAGGGCATCGCCTGCTGATACCCGCCTCCATGCTGGGTGGTGCTCTGCTTTTGGTCATTGCCGATACGCTGGCACGCATTCTGGCCATGCCCGCCGAGATTCCCGTGGGCTTGTTGACCAGCCTGCTCGGAGGCCCTTATTTTCTGTACCTGCTGATACGTCGGAGTGCCATATGCTGACACTGCATCAAGCAGGGCTTGAGCGCGCGCCCTTCCTCCATCCTCTGGAGGATCAGATAACCCCGGGTGAGCTGCTGGCCATTGTTGGTCCCAATGGTGCTGGCAAAAGCACTTTGCTCAGCCTGCTTTCCGGTTTTCGGCCCTGCGAACGCGGATATATCTGCCTGGATGACAAACCACTCACCCAATGGCGTATTGAGGCGCTGGCTAGTCGTCGCGCCTTGGTCGCCCAGCAGGAAATACCCGGCTTTGCCTGGCGGGTAGAAGAACTGGTCAGCCTGGGCAGTTCGCCCGGAGCGGCTCTGCTGGCAGAACTACTTGATGATCTGGACCTGATCCATCTGGCCGGGCGTTCGGTGTTATCACTCTCAGGCGGTGAACGTCAGCGAGTAATGATTGCCCGTGGCGCCTGCCAGCTGCTTTCTCGCCATACGCAATTCACCAACGACGGTGGCCTGCTGCTGCTTGATGAGCCAACAAGCGCTCTGGATATCGGCCAGCAGCAGCGCCTGATGCGTCAGTTGCGGCGCTGGGCCAGCCGCTACCAGATGGCGATTATCTGTGTCCTGCATGACCTCAATCTCGCCAACATCTTTGCAGATCGCGTCTGGCTACTCCACAAGGGCAGACGCATCGCTCAGGGCAATCCGGCCGAGGTACTCACACCCAAGATAATTGCCCAAACCTATGCCGCCCAGCTACAGAAGGTAAGCGGAGAGCACTCCTCTCTACTAGCGCTAAAAGCCTGACAGTGGTTCCCATCACCGAGCCTCAACTGCCAGTGCAGCGGCCCGTTCTGCCCGCGCAGCATGCTCGGCTTGTTGAGTGAGTCGTTGGGCATGAGCCGTGTCATCTTCACAGGTATCGCGGCGCTCCGGGTGCAGGCCCAGTTTGGCAAACAGCGCGCCGTCGCGGTCGGCTTGGGGGTTGCCGGTAGTCAGGAGTTTATCGCCGTAGAAGATCGAGTTGGCCCCGGCCAGGAAGGCCAGCGCTTGCGTTGATTCACTCATCTGCTCGCGGCCAGCGGAGAGGCGTACGTGGCTTTGCGGCATCATGATGCGTGCCACAGCAATGGCGCGGATAAACTCAAGGGGGTCAAGATCTTCAACGTTTTCCAGCGGTGTACCCGGCACTTTTACCAGCATATTGATCGGCACGGATTCCGGGTGCGGCGACAGCTTTGCCAACTGCTGTAGCAAGGCGCTGCGGTCCCGGGCACTTTCCCCCATGCCGAGAATACCGCCAGCACATACTTTCATGCCCGCTTCGCGCACGGTAGCCAGGGTATCCAGGCGGTCGCCGAAGGTCCGCGTGGTGATGATCTCGCCGTAAAAGTCGGGGGAGGTATCCAGATTATGATTGTAATAATCCAGCCCCGCCGCTGCCAGGCGGCTAGCCTGATCACCGTTGACCATACCCAGTGTCATGCAGGTTTCCAGACCCAGCGCTTTCACCTGGCGTACCATCTCTTCGACCAGCAGTAAGTCTTTATCCCGGGGGCTGCGCCAGGCGGCACCCATACAGAAACGGCTGGCGCCGGCTGCCTTGGCCGCCTTCGCCTGGGCCACGACTTTGTCAACTTCCAGCAGCTTCTCTTTTTCGAGCTGGGTGTTGTAGTGACCAGATTGGGGGCAGTATTTGCAGTCTTCCGGACAGGCGCCGGTCTTGATCGACAGCAGGGTAGACACTTGCACCGCGTTGGCATCGAAGTGCGCGCGATGCACTTGCTGCGCCTTGAACAGCAGATCGTTAAAGGGTAGCGCAAATAGCGCTCTGATCTCGTCCAGCGACCAATCATGGCGCGGAGCAGGGTTATTGAAAGCAGCGTCGGTCACAAGTAAACCTTTTTAATTGTAAAAGTTAACCAACTCTAGCGATGGAGCGCCAGCAATGTCAACTTTGTATAAACTCAAGGTTTACTGTGACTAGGCGTACTGCCCAAAAGATTCTCACCTGCCCTGCTATTCATCCCCTCGGGCATGCTTGATGCGCTTGAGCCACTGCTCTCTGGCGTAACTGCGCAGATTATCCACCCGGTCGTTTTCATCAACAATGTCCTGACCAAGAATGGTTTCAATAATATCTTCCAGGGTGATCAGGCCCACAAATGTACCGTGCTCATCATAGATCACGCGCATGTGCAGCCTGTCATGCAACATGGTAGTGAACACTTTCTCGACGTTATCAGAGACCTCAACACTCGCTATCGGATGCATTAGCATTTTCATGATCTGATCACTTTCAGCACTAAGCAAATCCCCTTTGTGTACATAGCCAAAAGCCTGTTCACCATTGTCCATCACAGGAAAACGCGTGAAAGATTCCTTACCGTATGCAGCATGAAACTCTGCCACCGTCATATGTGGCGGCACTGTTTCGCAAACCGTACGTGGCGTCATCACCTGGCTAACAGAAATATTATGCAGGTTAAGCATGTTGGTGATGGTGCGCGATTCATCCTCTTTGAGCGCTTTCTGCTCCAGACCTACCCGCGCCAAAACCCTGATTTCATCGCGCAGATCAACATCATGCTCTGACTTACCCAGGCGTCGTGTAATCTGCTCTGACAGCCAAATAAACGGCAACAGCATGATGATCATGGGCTTTAGAATACTGGGCAGCCAGGGCGCCAGGCCGCGCCAATAGGTGGCACCAATAGTTTTGGGGATAATTTCGGACAGAATCAGAATCAGCATGGTCATCACCGCCGAAACAATCCCGATCGAGGCTTCGCCGAATACGACTGCTGCCTGGGCACCCACAGAAGTTGCGCCAACGGTGTGAGCGATTGTATTCAGTGTCAGAATGGAGGCCAGTGGGCGGTCTATATTATTTTTTAGTGCCATCAGATCTGAGTGCAACTGCGGTTTATCCTCCTTGAGCTTGGCAATGTAGCTGGGGGTAATCGAGAGTAGCGCCGCTTCAAGAATCGAACATAAAAAAGAGAAGCCAATCGACAGTGTCGCGGTCAATACAAGCAGGAACATAAGCATCCATTAGAAAAGGGTGAATAAAAACGATTGAAAGACTTATAGGACAAGGCAGCGGCAAAATCAATTGTTCAACTGGATGTTTCAAGCACTTTTTCTTTAACTTACATGCTGCATTAAAAAAGGATTCTCTTACGCCAACCTGGCAAAAGGCTCAATAATTGGCTGAGCACGATGCTCTGCCTGCCACAGGTCGTAATCGCTTTGTGCTGCCAGCCAGGTGCGCGCTCGACCAATACCGGCGCGTTCAAGACGAACCGCCAGATCAGGACTAATCGGCGCGTGCCCATGAAGTATCCGTGACAGCGTTTCACGTGCAAGCCCCAGTCGCCTAGCCATTTCCGTGACACTAACACCCAGCTCAGGAAGCACATCTTCACGAAGCGTTTCACCAGGATGCGGGGGATTGTACATAGGTGTCATAACAAACCTCCTAGTGGTAATCCAGATAATCAACCAGCTCAACATCTGGGCCGGTGAAGCGAAAAATCACTCGCCAGTTACCACTGACGGTAATCGACCAGAACCCGGCTCGGTCGCCCTTTAGCGGGTGCAAGCGCCATCCTGGAAGATTGACGGCTTCAGGCTCTTCGGCATGATCCAACAATGCCAGAATTCGGCCTAGCCGTTTGGCATGATCGTGGCGAATCCCTTTCGTCGAGCCCGTCTCGAAAAAGGCGCGCAGTCCTTTGTGCTGAAAGCTGATGATCATTACTCATTGTGATGCTTTACATCACACAATGCAATCAGGGCTAGCGTCTGACTCAGTTGAAGCATCAAGCAGCCGCAAAATCAATCATTAGTAGCTAATATTATGACGTTTCAGTCAATCAAGCTGTACCATACACCTACCAAGTGGAATTAATGTACATATATTGTATGATTAACCTCTTCTATATCGTCAGGAGCCATGCATGCTGAGCCTGCGTCAGGTACATAAAGCCTTTAGTACACCACAAGGCGAATTGCCAGTGCTTAACGGCATTGATCTAAGCCTGTATGAAGGTGAAAGCCTGGCGCTGATGGGAGAATCCGGGAGCGGTAAGTCGACGCTTTTACATCTGGCCGCCGGGTTGGACGTTCCTGATCAGGGCAGCATCCAGATTGATGGCCAGAACCTGGCGCAGCTGGATGACGCTGCCCGGGCGCAGCTGCGCTGCCACCAGCTGGGTCTGGTGTTTCAGCAGTTTCATCTGGTTCCCAGCCTGAAGGTGATTGATAACCTGCGCCTGCAGGCACGACTGGCGCAACGCGAAGACCCTGAATGGACAAACCACTTGATCCATCGATTGGGGCTGAGCGGCCGGGAAGGCGTTTACCCTGAACAGCTTTCCGGTGGCCAGCAGCAGCGTCTGGCCATCGGTCGCGCCCTTGCCGTTCGTCCGCGCCTGCTATTGGCCGATGAGCCCACCGGCAACCTGGATGAGCAAAGCGCCGACACAGTGCTTGGCTTGCTGCTGGAACTGGTGGCTGAAACCCGCTGTGCCCTCTTGATGGTTACCCACAGCGCTCGCGTGGCCGCCCCGCTGGACAGGCTGGTTCGCCTGAAACGTGGCCACCTGCAGGATGAATCGGCATGATCTGGCGCGTCCTGCTCACCTTGCTCGGCCATTACCGCCGCCATCCTGGCCAGCTGGCCATGTTGCTGTTGGGCCTATGGGTGGCGAGTGCCTTATGGAGCAGCGTACAGGCGGTCAACGCCACCGCCAAGGACAGTTATGCCCGGGCCAATGCACTGTTCAGCTCGGACGTTGACCAGCTGACCCGCCGCGACGGTGCGCCACTGACCCGGGATGATTACCTCACCCTGCGCCGCGCAGGATGGCCGGTATCGCCGCTGCTCGAAGGCAGCCTCCAGATTGGCGAGCAACGCCTGACGGTGATCGGCATGGATATCTTCAGCCTGCCCGCCAATAATGCATTAGGCAGTGACGCAGGCGCCTCCTTTACAGCATTCTTCACGCCGCCCTGGCAAACCCAGCTGGCCCCGGAAACGCTGAATGCCATGGGTATCTCCACAGATACAGCACAAGACGCCAGACCTGTCACCGCCAGCGGTAAAACACTGCCTCCACTGGCGTTACGCCCGGATCTGCCGCCCAACACCCTGGTTATGGATATCGCCGCGGCCGCTCAACTGCTGGACAGCGGTTCTGAGCTGAGTCAGCTGGTCACGTCACCCAATGCACTGGCAAGCCCGCCCGAGGGCTACCGCTTGACCCGGGCAGCGGCAATTGCCTCCCCGGGCCAGCTGACGGACAGCTTCCACCTTAACCTGATGGCACTGGCGCTGCTTTCCTTGGTGGTGGGCCTGTTTATTGTCCAGGCCGCATTGGGGCTGGCCATGGAACAGCGCATGGCCACGCTGCGAACGCTCCGGGCACTGGGCGTTCCAGCGCTTACTCTGGTGTTCGCCATTGCCCTGGAGCTTTTGCTGCTCGGCCTGCTGGGGGCTGGCCTGGGCCTGATCAGCGGATTATGGCTGGCCAGCCAGCTATTGCCGGATGTGGCCACCACCCTGACCTCCCTCTATCAGGCCGATGTCAGCCGCCGCCTGGCGCTGCCCTGGCATTACTGGCTGGGCAGTCTTGGCGTCACTCTGGGCGGTTTGCTGCTGGCCGGTAGCAGCATGCTATGGCGGGCCGCGCGCCTTGATATTCTGGCCCTGGGGCAATCTCAGGCCTGGCGTCAGGGGTATCAGCGCCAGCTTAAGCGTATGCTGCAAGGTGCCATGGTGTCGGCTGTTTTAGCCGCTGGAATACTGGTGTGGATCAGATCCCAGCCGCCCGGCGAGGGGCTATTGGGCAGCTTTGCGCTGGTGGCAACACTTTTACTGTTCAGCGCCCTGGCCCTGCCGCCCTTGCTGAACATACTGCTGCAAGGTCTACAGAGATATCTTCACCATCGTCCCTTGGCTCACTGGGCAGTGGCAGACTGCCAGCTACAGCTGCCGCGTCTCTCATTGGCCATGATGGCCCTGCTGATTGCCCTGGCCACCAACCTCGGCGTCAGCAGCATGGTCGGCGGGTTTCGTCTGACCTTCCTGGAATGGCTGGACCAACGCCTGGCGGCGCCTTTATATGTTAACGCAGCCCCCTCGACGCTTGCGCCCATGCTGGAATGGCTGGATGCTCAACCGGAAGTGACGAGCACACTGCCCACTGCCCAGGGCAGCAGCCAACTGACGCCTGCTTCCAGTAACGCCCAGGCCGAGCAGCGTGAAATAGCCCTGTTTGGTATTGCGCCAGTGCCTACCCTCACGGATCAGTGGCCGCTTTTGGAGACCACTAGCGGGTCAGCTGAAGCCTGGTCGGCCTTCAGCACAGGTCAGAGCGTATTTATCAACGAACAGCTGGCGGTGGCGGCGCAGCTGACGCCGGGCGATAGCGTCATGCTGGAATCCCAGGATGGCCCGGTCACCGTCAGCATTGCCGCCATCTACCCCGATTACGGCAATCCCCGCGGCCAGCTGTTGATGCCGATCCAGACACTCTTGGAAGACTTCAGCGGCGAGTTGGCCTCGCTGGGACTGGTGCTGGATAACACAGTTGATCCAACGACGTTTCACCAGGCCTTGACCGAACGCTTCGACCTGAGCGAGGAAGCGCTGATCAATCAGCAAGAGGTCAAGGAGCTGGCCACGCGGATTTTCGAGCGTACCTTCACCATCACCCGCGCCTTGAATGTATTGACCCTGGGCGTTGCGGCTCTGGCCCTGCTGGCGACCCTCCTGGCCCAGGCCCGAGAGCGCCAGCGCCAGGTAGCACCGCTATGGGCCATGGGGGTCTCCCGACGCAAGCTGGCGTTGTTACCGCTTTACCAGCTGGGCGGCCTGGCCCTGCTGACGGCAGTGGCTGCCATTCCGCTGGGTATTGCGATTACCTGGGTGCTGGTCGCCATTATCAATGTGGCGGCGTTTGGCTGGCGGTTGCCCTTGATCATGTTCCCCTGGAGTATTGTTGCTACCCTGGCCACGGCAGTGGCCGTGGCTTTGCTGGCTGCAGCGCTGCCCGCGATCAAACTGTGGCGTACCTCGCCCCGAGCCATACTCAATGAGGGAAGCACATGAAGTCTGTCCACCTATTCATACTGGGTGTGGCGGCCCTGACAGGAATACTTGCCGGCTGCCAGGAAGACACCACCGATAGCGCTGCCACGCAGGGTTTTGCCGGCCTTGGCGACGATGCTTCTGCCTATGCACAGGCCAGCGCGGAGACCCCCTTGACCTTTCCGGCTGACCATGGCCCGCATCCTGATTACCGCATCGAGTGGTGGTACCTTACTGCCAATCTTGAAAATGACCAGGGCGAGCCACTGGGTTTGCAATGGACGCTGTTTCGCCAGGCCCTGATGCCACCGGATGAGCGCCCCGCACCTTCCGAGTGGGCCGCTGATCAGGTATGGATGGCGCATATGGGGATTTCACGCGAAGCCACACACATGGCTGCCGAGCGCTTTGCCCGCAGCCACAGTACCCATGACGATGGCCAGGCCGGGGTGATTGCCGCACCTTTTCAGGCCTGGCTGGATGATTGGACCTTTCAGAGCCCGCCCCAGGCCAACTTTCAACACTTTCAGCTGAACGCTTACAGCGGCGAAGGTGAAGAACGCTCAGGGTATGACCTGACCCTGACAGCACAAGGCCCGCTCGTGCTCCACGGTCAGAACGGCTTCAATGCCAAGACGGTTGAAGGCCAGGGCACCCACTACTACAGCCAGCCGTTCCTGCAGATCACAGGGGAAGTCACTCTCAACGGTGATACCCAGCAGGTAAGCGGCCAGGGCTGGCTGGACAGGGAATGGGGCAGCCAGTTGCTATCTGCTGACCAGAGCGGCTGGGACTGGTTTTCACTGCACCTTGACGATGGCCGCAAGCTGATGGCCTATCGATTACGCGCGGGCGGCAAAGACGGCGGCGACTACTATTTCGCCCACCTGATAGGCGCCGACGGTCGCACGCTGCAGAAAGGCCCTGACACAGTCACCCTGACCCCATTGGAAGAGCAGCCGGTCGCCGGGCGAAGCGTTCCCACCCGCTGGGCGCTTCGCCTCCCTGAAGGTGACCTGCAGCTGGAGGTGAAAGCCCGCCACCCCAACCGCTGGATGGACACCTCGGTTCCCTATTGGGAAGGCGAGGTCGTTGTGCGTGATGCCAGTTCCCAGGCAGCCATGGGCGTGGGCTACCTGGAAATGACGGGCTATTAATTTACTGCTTCGCCCTCTGCAAACGACTGGGCGGTGAAGATTTAACGCATGTACCTGAGAAGCCAGTACCGACTGCGGTGTCCGTCAGGAAGGCCTCAGTCATCGGTGCTTTTCCCAGTATCACCTTGCCTGTACGCCTTGCCAGTCTTCACGCTCCAGCGCTGGTTTGTCTGCCCGAAAGCCTGAATAAAGTTCTATTCCTTGTTGATCTTCCAGAATATCGACGTGTACGCCCTTTTCACGCAGTAGCGCTTCGTTTCCTGACGCATTTGTTACATCGCCTATCACCACGCGAGAGACCCCCCGCATATGCAGCAAGGTGGCACAGATTTCACAGGGGCTTAAGGAGGTGAAAAGCGTCGTTTGCGCAAAGTTGACGCGCCCGGCATCGCGCATGGCAGCTGTTTCGCCATGATTATAGGGATGACTTTCCTGAACCAGCGTATTGTGCCCTTTACCCACAATCCGGCGGGTCGCATTATCAATAATGACAGCCCCGATCGGGCAACCGCCTTCATTGGCACTTTTCTGCGCCAGCATCACCGCGATACGCATCAGGTGGGCATCTGTCAGGCGCTGTGCAAATTCATCGTCCATCAATGCATCAAGGTGCTGCGTCGGCATATAGGCTATCGCCTGCAATGCCGCCTTGTTAACCGCTGTCGTCGCGTCTAATAAAACACTGCTCTGTTGGGAGACCATGCGCTATGTCCTTTTCGTAATGGGTCATCTTATCAGCAAGCTGTCATTGCCTCTGGACCGGACGCATGCGGCGCCGCCACATCCATAAGAATCACAGCCACACAGGGCCTGTTGACGTTTCATCGCGAACCGCGTTGCTGCGCCAAAGGGCGTCAGGCAAGGCGCGACACGACGGCAATCGTCGTGCTCTTACCGAGTGGCGCAACGCTGCATGGCATACTTTGACGCGCACCCCGAAGGGACAGGGCCCTAAGGTAGACGCCCTTCACGTTTCAGCCGCCGCCTGACCCAGTGATCATAGAGGTAACGCAGCCCCTGATTGATACCTGGCAGGCCGATCAGCCAGGCCAGCGGTTTCAGGCGCGGCACCCGACGCATCAGGATGATGTAGGCGGTCATTCCTTCATGTATCTCGCCCTGGGCATCTTCAACATGCAGCGACATCAGCGCCGCCTGCGGGTCAATGCCTTTTTCGCGAAGCTGTTCGTGGTGCTGATTGAGATCACACCAGATGACATCGCGCCCTGTCTCGCCTGCCCAGCGCTCATAGCGCACCCGGTCGCGGCGGCAACCCGGGCAGGCAGCGTCGTAGTAAACCTTGAGGGGCGGCAGGTCCGCCATAGTCAACTCCTTAGCTTGGGTGGTCGTGTCCATAAAGCGAAGCCCCCTGGTGGGCATGATCGATATGTTCGAACTCCAGGCTGGAATGGCCAATGCCAAACTGCGCTTTCAGGCGGGTCTTGATAGCTGCCTTGATGTTTTCCAGAT
The DNA here is from genome assembly GCF_007625055.1 of Halomonas sp. GTDB lineage: Bacteria > Pseudomonadota > Gammaproteobacteria > Pseudomonadales > Halomonadaceae > Vreelandella. The sequence goes on along the minus strand of NZ_VMQS01000019.1, from coordinate 23,802 downwards.
GCTGCCAGTTGGCTTCACTGACCACGACATGACAGTCAAGCGCGGCGATATGTTCCTGCATCTGCCAGAGATGAACATGGTGGACATCTTCAACGCCATCAAGGTCGCGCATCAGTGCGATCACCGCCTCACCGTCGATATCAGGCGGCGAGCCGAGCATCAGAGTACGGATCGGGCCACCGATTTCGCTGAGCGCCAGGTAGAGAATGTATAGCGCGATGCCGATGGTAATCGCCGGATCTACCCAGCGAAGGTCATAAAGCAGAATGAGGCTACCGCCAATAATGACCGCAACCGAGGCAAACGCATCCGAGAGGTTATGCACAAACAGGGCGCGTATATTGATACTGCCTTTCTGCATCGACCAGGTCAGCCAGGCGGTCAGCGCATCCACAAACAGGGCAACGCCGCCGATAATCACAATCGCCCAGCCTTGGATTTCCGGTGGGTCAACCAGACGCATCACGCCTTCGTAGATCAGAAAGGCACCAATAAGAATCAGCGTGGTGTAGTTGATCAGCGCCGCGACAATCTCGATGCGACCATAGCCAAAGGTCATCTGTGCATCTGCCGGGCGGCGGGCAATCTTGCGGGCGGCAAACGCAATCACCAGCGCGGCCATATCCGAAAAGTTGTGCAGCGCATCAGCAATCAGCGCCAGGCTGCCTGCCAGCACGCCACCTACCAGCTGTGCCAGGGTCAGCAGCCCGTTTGCCCAAATGGCAATACTGACCCGTCGGTCACCGGATTCCGGGTCCAGATGGTGATGGTGATGATGTTCCATATAACACACCTTTATTGTTGAAGCGCTGAATCAGCCGTCGCACACTTGTCATCAATACCTTCTTGATACTGATACTAGGACATTGACGCCTTCACAGTTTGAATTCAACGACCCGCTAGCGATCGTCCAGGAGACAGGACATGACAGAGGTTGCACACCCCGGCATTGAGGCTGTCATCATTACCGGCGCCAGCAGCGGTATTGGCAGTGCCACTGCTGAGACACTCGCTGAGCAGGGCAAGGCCCTGATACTGCTGGCGCGCCGCAAGGCCCCACTGGAAGCCATGATGACCCAGTTGCGTCAGCAACACCCGCAAGGCACCTTTATTACCATTGCCGGGGACCTTGCCCATCGCCAGGAATGCGATGCGGTGATCAGCGGCCTGCGCCACACATTACACAGCCACTCATTCAGGCTGGAAGGTTTTATCCATTGCGCGGGAACAGGGACACCCACCGATGATTTGCAACATTGGAAGCCGGATGACCTTGAGGCAGCGCTGGCACTGAATGTGATGGCCCCGCTAAGATTGATTCAGGCATTACTACCCTATCTTGGTGACGACGCCCAAGCTCATGCTCATTTCTGCCGCATAGTGCTTGTCGGTGCGGGCATTGACCGCCAAGCGCAGCCAGGTACCGGTACCTATGGCATCAGCAAGATGGCCTTACGTCGTTTGTTCGAACAGCTTATTCTCGACCTGGCCCCTTATTCCGCCACTGTTGCCCTCTTCCAGCCGGGGATGGTCGATACTCCCGGGCTTCGCCAGCACATCCGTGTCGCCAGTGCACTCGCACTGCCTCACGCCGAATATCTCCATCAGCGTCTGGCGCAGGGAGACTGCTTGATGCCAGAGAGTGTGGGGGGTGCCCTATCTGACTTACTTAATCAGGTTCCCATCGAGGAATTTAGCGGCAGGGAGTGGCATGCGCGACAATTACTGTGAGCGTCGGACGTTAAAAGAGACTGAAAAATCCTATACAAGGCATATACAGACAGGTATATTCACAAGGGCTTAAGATGCTTTGCGGTCATTACGACCTCCTTATTTCTGGATAGCTGAGCCTTCAGGCTGACACTTAGTAACGCACCAAGGAGAAATTCTGATGTACACAGCGGCCCTGTTGTTCTCTGCGCTACTGTTTGGCGGGATGGTTCTTTACTCGTTCGGTTTTGCAGCTTTCTTGTTGACCACACTGCCTACGGACGTCGCGCGTGCTTCAATAAGGCGCGCCTTCCCTTACTTTTACCTGTTTGTCCTTGTGGTTGCAGGAATATCCGCGCCGCTGCTGTGGCCATTTGATCGCATCTCTGCCCTTTTGATGGCCTTCATCGCCGTGACCGTCATCCCCACACGCCAGGTACTGATGCCTGCTATCAATCGCGCCACTGATGAAGGAGAAGTAGCGCGATTCAAGAAACTCCATGGGCTATCTGTGGTGATTGGCATCGCGCATATTGTTATTAACGCCTACGTTCTCAGCCGATTTATATAGCAGGTCAGTCTCCTTGCACGCCCTGCCCTGGCATTACCTGCCAGGCGCAGATGCATTGCGCGCTATCAGATAATCAATCACTGCCCGGGCCTCGGCAGAGAACCAGTCAGCACTGCCGGTCAGGCGAGCGACTTCGCGCCCGGCGGGGTCAAGCAGCACCGAGGTGGGCAAGCCAAGCACGCCAAGATCACGGGCAATAGCGCTGTCCGGGCTTTGATAGCGAGGCAGCAGGCGGATAGCGTTTTCCTCCATGAACCGGGCAATCTCAGAAGCATCCTGCTGACCGGAGGCAATGGTAATGACCTCAAATGCTGTGCCTGAGTAGGCCTCGGCCAACCGATCCAGAGCGGGCATTTCTTCCCGGCAGGGGGCACACCAGGTCGCCCAGAGATTTACCAGCCGCCAGCGTCCATCCAATGATTCAAGGGTCATCTCGCGCCCCTCGGCGGTTTCGAACGGTGTCTGGCTGGGGGCCTGGCGTGGCGGATCGGTTGGCTGCAAGGCCTGCATCGCGCCCTGCAGCAGGTGGGCCGGAAGCGGCTCAGCCGCCTTGACAGGCTGGGCAACCAGCAGCGAGACCAGGATCAACAACGCGATGGCTGACAGAGCCAGTGGTAACCGGCGCAGTGCAATAAGCGGTTTCAATGGTTATGACCTGCATGACCGTGCTGACGGGCACTGGCACTTTCAACCTCGACATGCAGTGTCAGCCTGCCAACATCCGTATCGAGGTGGACGTCAAAATGCTCGCCTTCCACCAGGGCACTTGAGAGACCCTTTAGCTGAATAGACAACCCATTGGGTGAGAGCACCAGAGTGCTGGATGGATCCAGCGGCATGGCCTCGATTGGCGCATGCTGAGGCTCGCCATCGACCAGACGAAAACCGGTCAACCGCGCCGTTTGGGCGAGCTCGGCATGCGCACCGGTCAGGGTGATGGTTTCAGTACCGGTGTTTTCCAGCTCCACATAGACGTGAGCGTCCCTGTCGCGAGTGGCGTTGGTCCAGGCGTGCAGGGCGCGCAGGTTGGCTAGTTCACTGACGTGGCTGGCCTCGTCGTCATGCTTATCGTCATCATGACTGCCGTGGTCATGACTATCATCCTGGCCGTGATCATCCGCGTGTTGTTCGTCATGGTGATCGGTGTCGCCTTGCTCATGGCCGCCGGCGAAGGCCGTGACAGCCATCAATCCCGCGATCATCAACAGGGACGTAATAAGGGTTTTGAAAGACACAGCAGTTGCACAAGGCTTAATCATCAGGGTATCTCCGCTATCAGCTTCTTAGATGGGTAACAGTGGGTTGGCGCAAGACCGCCAGGGCAGGAAGCATGGCCAAAGCCAGGGTAATGCCGGCAAAGGCAGCGGCCAGGCGGATTTCCTGCCAGCCAAGACGCGCCTCGACCAGGATGTCAGTGCGCTGGGTAATCACGGCCGACAGGACACTGGCCGCCCCCTGGCCAACGCCCAGCCCTAAAAGGGTGCCGCCAAGAATCAGCACCGCACAGTAGCCCCACACCACCGCCATCAAAAAGCGGTTGGGAGCACCCAAGGCGCGCAGCAGCGCCATCTGACGGGCAAACAGGCGGGACAGAATCAGCAGCGCCAGCAGCACGCTGGCGGCGACCAGCATCTGGGTCACCAGTGTGGTGATCGACATCGCCTGACGCACATCGCCCATCACCCGATACAGGTCGGTCAGCACGGTCGCCGGGAAGAACGCCATGGTGTTTTCGTTGCGGCTGAACTCTGAGCGCAGGGCGTAATTGGCCCACAGTTCTTCGGCCTTGACGATAATCGCCGGGGTGCCGGGGAAGTAGTCGGCATCAAAGGGCGGGCCCAGCTGGTCGCGTCGCTCGGGCGCATGACCGTTGGCCAGCCCATGAACCTCCCAGACGGCCTCGACTGGCACCAGAATGGCGCGGTCCCAGGGCGAGCCGGTACGCGGCATGCGCCCCACCACTTCGAAATGTGCGTCATGCGAGTCAGCTTCCAGGCCAGCCTCTTCGCCCACCCCGTGAGACGGCTGGAAAGTGTCGCCGATGGCCAGCCCTGCCGCAGCCCCGACTACCGCCTCATAGGTCGTATTCCACAGCCTGCCCTCAACGCTGTCATCGGTCAGGTGGCGGGTGAATTCCGCCGTGGTGCCGACGACGGGTGACTGGCGGTAACTGTCGCCAAAGGCCAGTGGCGCGGCAATCTCGACCCGCTCATGGCGTGCAATCTGCTGATAGGTCGGGCCATCGAGCAGGCCGACATCGCTGGGCTGGAGGTAGACGGCGGCCAGCATCATGGTCATTTCGCTGCCGGGCGGGGTCACCAGCAGGTCAAACTTGTCAGCGGCCTTGGCGCTGCCCTGGCGAAGCCCGCGTTCCTGAGCGATCAAGGCGCTGCCCATGCCCACCGCCACCGCGATCAGAACCACAAAGGTCAGGTTGGCCCAGCGAAAGCGCCACAGCATGGCGCGGATCAGGCGAGTGGCCGCAAACCCATACAGCAGTGCCGCCCCGATCAACAGGATCGGTAATAACCAGGCCCCCAGTAGCAGCATTTCCTGGGCCACGATGGGCAGCCCATCCCAGAAATCACGCATGGTCGACGATCCTTTTGTCTGCATCAGTGTTATCTGCGCCAGCAGGGTCTGCCGGGCGACCATCGGCAATCGTCAGCACCTCATCCATACATGCCAGCAGGCGCTCGTCATGGCTGACCACGATCAGGCTGGTGCCAGCATCGCGGGCCAGCGCTACCAGGTCCTGGCTCAGCGCATCGGCGGCACTGCGGTGCAGGCTGGCGGTAGGTTCATCGGCCAGCAGGATATCCGGGTTAGCCGCAAGAGCCCGGGCCACGGCGACCCGCTGGCGCTCACCGCCAGAGAAGCTGGCCACCCTGCGCGTGGCATCCTGAATTCCCAGCCGCTGCAGATGCTCGGCCGCCCGAGCGCGGATACCGGCGCGTTCACGGCGCGGGCGAAACAAGGCCGAGAGCCCGGCGTTGGTCAAGGCATCCAGCTCCTCAAACAGCAGGAAATCCTGAAATATCATGCCCACATGGCGCTCGCGAAAGGCGGCGCGACGCCGCTGAGAAAGCTCGACCAGGTTGGTATCCCCCCAACCAATATGCCCTTCCAGGCGATCAAGCAGGCCGGAAAGCGCATACAAGAGGGTCGACTTGCCCGCACCCGAGGGCCCGCGGATGCCTAGCGAGCGGCCGGGGGCAAGTGCCAGGTGAGGAATCTCCAACAGCGGCTGGCCACTGTCGGCGCTCACCTTGAGGGCAAGCACATCAAGCGCAAGTGTCATGACAACGGCCCCCCCTCAGCTGTAGCTGGCATCGGCCAGGCGCACCATGCTCAAAAAGCCGGTCTCCGGGTCACGGTAGGAGCCAAGCTCCAGCACGCCACGGGCCTGCAAACGGATATTGAACGGCACCACATCCACGGTGCGCTTGGTGTAAACGGCCAGGATGTCATCCGGCCAGTCGGCTTCGGTCTCGCAAAACGGGCAGACCGCCATTGGAATTCGGGTAAGGACAAAAAATTCACTCTCGGCCTTCAGCGGTGGCGCCATGAAACCGTCCACGGTGATGCGCTTACCTTCAAGACTTAAGGCGAGATCGGAAACGCCGCGATCGCGGGCATACAGATCACGCAGCTTGATCACAGTGTCTGCCTGAGCCAGCCGAGATACCAATGGCGTGCCCACAAGCAAGCCCGCCGTGGCCAGGCCAGAGGCGAGAAACGTGCGTCGGTTCATGAAAACTCTCCACAATGCAGTGCCGGGGAGGCCTAAGACCTCCCCGGATAGTGACGATGGTGCCTTGGTTACTCAGCGCTAGCGGCGTAGTGCATGGCGTGGAAGACCACGTTCTGCTCGATGCTGCCGTTAAGCAGGTGAGACCAGGGGCCAACCGCGTAGACGGCAACATCAGGGCCAGCGTGGGTTTCAGAGCTTCTGGGCACCAGCGCTTGCTGGATGTAGTCGATATCGGTGGCCTGCTCTTCGGTTACCTCTGGGCGAGTACCGAAGTAGTTGCCGTCCTGCTGCTGGGTCATTACTGAGCCCGGGCCGTTCAGGTATCCGGCTACCGTGTAGGGCTTGTCATCGGCGCCCAGCACTGGCTCACCGGTGTGCTCGACGCCGTTGCCGTCGATTTCCATGCACAGTCCAAGGATGTCAGAACCGCGTCCGCAATAACCGTTGAAGGCCAGGGCGTGCTCGTGGTCAGCGGTGACGATGACCATGGTCTCGGACAGGTCGACCATGCTGATGACGCGCTCAACGGCTTCAGCAAAGGCGGCGCCGTCGGTGACAACGCGTGCCAGGTTACCGGCGTGGTTGGCGTGGTCAACGCGGCCGGATTCTACCTGCAGGAAGAAACCATCTTCGTCGTTAGACAGCGAGGTGACGGCGGCTTCGGTCATGTCAGCCAGTGACGGCTCGTCAAAGCGGTCGGCTGAGTACATCATGTGCGAGCTTTCAAACAGACCCAGCAGCGGCGTGCCGTCGACCGGGGCATTGGCGAACGACTCGTCGTTGTGGGCGTGGTAGGCACCCAGCTCGGTGGCACGTTCCACCAGGTTGATGCCATCGGTACGACGGCCCGTGCCACCAACCGGTAGCTCTTCACCCTCAGGCGCAAAGTGACGGTAGCCACCGCCCATCGCAACCGAGACCAGACCGGCTTCCATGGCGTCGATCAGCTGGGTGGCAATGTCTTTCTGGGTGTCGCAGCCTTCAGGCAGCTTGGAGTCGTCTTCGAAATTACGGTCAGCGGTCTTGGAGTAAACCGAGGCCGGGGTGGCGTGAGTGACCCGCGCCGTGCTGACGAAGCCAGCAGACTTGCCCATGCCGTGCATGATTTCAGTGATGCTGGTGACTTCATTGCCGGGCAGCGTGGAGCAATCGCCACGATCAACGTTCTCGTTGGCGCCAATGACGCCCGCCTTGGTCTTGACACCGCTCATCATGGCAGTACCGGTACCGGCACTGTCAGGGGTCTGGGCGTTGACGTTGTAGGTCTTGGCCAGCGCCAGGTTGGGGAATTCTTCGTAGGGCAGGACGAAATCATCGCCCAGACCGCCTTCCTGCTGACCCATGAACAGGCGCGTGGCGTAGTTGGTGCCGACGCCGTTGCCGTCAGCGATCATCAGGATGACGTTCTTGGCAGTGTTGGTGTTGGCCTGCTTGGCAAGCTCGGCCTGAATGCGGGCCTGACCGGCGGTGAACCAGCCGTTATCGGTCTGAGTGACGTCCTGAGCGACAGCTGGAGATGCCAGCACTGCAGTGGCCAGGGCGAAGGGAGTTATGCAACGAAGCATCGGGATAGCCTCAACAAGTGGATGAGGCTGCAACCTTAACTTTGATTAGTTTCAGTTCTGGGTAATAACTGTTTCATTCAGGTTAATATTTTACTACTGACCTCATCAGTCAATTCCCAGGCGGCACACAAGCATGGCATTCACAACGAGCAGTGAGCTGGGAAGGAGCAAATACCGAAAGGGCTGCCCATTTGGCAGCCCTTTCAGGCAATATTGACGTCTGCTCCCTCAACTTGCTACCCGTTTGGTAACACAAAGATTATTGTTATCTAGAGTCTGACGGTCGGGTCACCAAAGCCTTGAGGGACATAGAGATTGTGCTCACCGAGATTTTTCACGTCGGTTTCACCACATAGCCCCATGGTGGTATCCAGTTCTTTATGAATAATTTCAAGTGCCTTGGTCACGCCTGCTTCACCGGCTGCCCCCAGGCCGTAGGTAAAGGCGCGGCCGATGTACGTCGACTTGGCCCCCAGTGCCAGTGCCTTGAGTACATCCTGGCCGGAACGGATGCCAGAGTCGAGGTGCACCTCGATATCATCACCCACTGCGTCCATGATGGCGGGTAGCATGCGGATCGAGCTGACGGCACCATCCAGCTGACGACCACCATGGTTGGACACGATGATGGCATCGGCGCCAATTTCAACCGCCCGCTTGGCATCAATCGGGTCCATGATGCCCTTGACGATCAGCTTACCGCCCCACCACTCCTTGAACTGAGCAATACGTTTCCAATCCAGCGATACATCAAAGGCTTCCGCTGTCCAGGTCGACAGCGAGGAAGGGTCTGTCACGCCTTTGGCATGGCCCACTATATTGCCAAAGGAACGCCGCTTGGTTTGCAGCATTTCCAGCCCCCAGGGCACCTTGGTGGCCATGTTGGCAATCGAGCGGACTGTCAGCTTGGGCGGAGCAGAAAGCCCGTTCTTGATATCCTTGTGGCGTTGGCCGAGCAGCTGCAGATCAACGGTCACTACAATCGCCGAGCACTTCGCCGCCTTGGCACGCTCGAACAGACGGCGCATAAAGTCGTCGTCCTTGAGCGTGTAAACCTGGAACCAGAACGGCTTGTTGGTATGTTCAGCGACATCTTCAATGGAACAGATCGACATTGTGGAGAGTGTAAAGGGCACACCAAACTTTTCTGCGGCCCGTGCCGCCTTGATCTCGCCATCAGCAGACTGCATGCCGGTCAAGCCTACCGGCGCCAGCGCCACCGGCATGGCCACATCCTCGCCAATCATCTGGCTTTTGGTGGAGCGCCCTGCCATATCCACCGCTACCCGCTGTTTGAGATGGATATGCTGGAAATCGCTGGTGTTCTCGCGAAAGGTCTGCTCTGTCCAGCTGCCGGATTCCGCGTAGTCGTAGAACATTTTGGGGGTTCGACGCACATAGCGGCGGCGCAGATCTTCGATATTGGTATACACCGGCATAACAACTCCTGTTAATCAGCATGCGTGATCATTCGGTCATCTTGCGCTATCGTCCAAAAGCCTCTACCACCATGAATGACAGCTTATATAATTGTATCCCAAAAAGGACAAAAAATAATCGGTTGTTAAACATTCTTGTCAACAGGAAAGGCCATCATTTGATGGCCTTTACCAGACTTACACCAGCGTGAAGATTGTCTCAGGGTGAAACGATAATCTTGACCTGGGATTTGTCGTTGAGCAGCGCTTCGAACCCCTGCTCAACCACCGCTTCAAGAGGAATGCGCTGGGTCACCATATCTTCCGCACGGAAGTAGCCTTTCTGCATCAGCGCCATCACCGCCGGATAGATATGCCGATAGGCAATAATCCCCTTCATGGTGCGCTCCTGAATGACCAGGTCATTGGGCTGGAAACTGGCCTCGCCTTCCCAGATACTCACCACCACGGTTTCACCACCCGCATGGGTACTATGCAGCGCCTGGTTGAGTACCGCCGGAATGCCGGTGACCTCGAACGCCACGTCTACGCCGCCGTCGCTGAGCACCTGCAGTCTGGCAGCCGCATCTTCCTGCTCGGGGTCGATGACCACAGCGCCCAGCGATTCCGCCTTGGCCTTACGCGCAGCAGAAATTTCTACCGCGTAGATCTGCGCGGCCCCTGCCGCCTTCAGTGCTTCAATGGTCATCAGGCCAATTGGCCCGGCACCAAAAACAGCCGCGCTATCACCGGCTTTCAGGCTGCTCTGGCGTACCGCATGTAACCCAACCGCAGCAGGCTCGACCAAGGCCCCTTGCTCAAAGCTGAGGTCATCTGGCAGCACATGCACCATATGCTCGCCCATGACCGTGAACTCGGAAAAACCGCCGCCTCCGCCGGACAATCCGTGAAAGCCCAGTTGCGGCGACAGGTTGTAGCGCTCCATCAAGTAGGCGCCATCCTTATTGGGGGAAAGAATTGGCTCGATCGCCACCCGGTCGCCCACCTTGACCCGGGTGACCTTGTCGCCAACGTCCACGACTTCACCGGCAAATTCATGACCCATGATGATTGGTGCCTTGTCACCGCTGATCGGATGGGGTGCATCCACCGGGATAAAAATCGGCCCAGCGGCGTACTCGTGGAGGTCGCTGCCACAGATTCCGCAGGCGGCCACCTTGACCTTGACCTCATGGGGATCGCGGATGCTGGGCACCTCGGCTTTTTCAACGCGAAGATCCTTGGCAGCGTACCAGACGGCTGCCTGCATGCTGGATGTACTCATAAGCCAGGCTCCTTATATTTAATTACGCAGTGTGGTGAACAGGCTGAAGGCCATAAACCGGTGTTTCAAGCCCTTCCATACGTGCCTTGAGCTGCAACGCCAGGTAATGCGAGTAATGACGCGACTGGTGCAGGTTGCCTCCGTGGAACCATAGCGCTTGCTGCTGGGTGGGCTTCCACATGTTGCGCAACTCACCTTCCCATGGCCCCGGGTCCTTGGTGGTATCGGACCCCAAGCCCCAGCACTTGCCCACCTTGTCCGCCACTTCCTGTGAAATCAGCCGCGCCGCCCAACCGTTCATCGAACCATAGCCGGTGGCATAGACAATCAGGTCGGCTTGCAGCTCACTGCCGTCGCTTAAGGTGATCGAGTGCGGGTTGATATGCTCAATGCCCACCCCGCTGCGCAGCTTGATATCACCACTGGCCACCAATTCACAGGCACCTACATCAATATAGTAGCCAGAGCCACGGCGAAGGTATTTAAGGAACAGACCGGAGTCATCATCGCCAAAATCAAGCAGGAAACCGGCGTCTTCCAGCCTTTGATAGAAGTCAGCATCACGCTTACGCACTGTGTCAAAGGCTGGGCGCTGGAATTCTGGCAGTACCTTATAGGGAATCGAGGCGAAGAGCATATCTGCCTGATCGTGAGTCAGACCATTCTCCACCGCCTGCTCTGAGTAAAGCGGCCCCAATACTTCCTCCATCAGGGAATCCGACTTGACGATATGCGTTGATGAACGCTGCACCATGGTGACGTCAGCATCATGCTCCCACAAAGCGGCAGCAATATCGTGAGCTGAATTGTTCGAACCAATGATGACGCACTGCTTGCCCTTGTAGGCATCCGGCCCGGGGTGCTGGCTGGAATGCTGCTGTTCGCCCTGAAAATTTTCCGCACCTGGAAAGTTCGGCACATTGGGCATTCCTGACATTCCTGTGGCCATGACCAACTGCTGGGGCCGCAGGGTAATTTCCTCGCCAGCACGGTTGACCTTGACTACCCATTCACCAGCGGCATCATCATAGTGGGCACCTTGGCATTCCGTGGAGCTCCAATAATTCAGTTCCATCACCTTGGTGTACATTTCCAGCCAGTCACCGAGTTTGTCCTTGGGCGCAAAGACCGGCCAGTTTTCCGGGAAAGGCATGTACGGCAGATGGTCGTACCAGACCGGGTCATGCAAACAAAGCGATTTGTAACGGTTACGCCAGGAATCACCCGCTTTCGGGTTACGCTCAATGATGATGGTAGGAATGTCCATCTGCTTGAGCCGTGCGCCCAGGCCAATACCGCCCTGACCGCCGCCAATCACCACGCAATAGGGCTGTTGGGTATAGCCCAGCTCAGCTTCTTCACGGGCGCGGCTTTCCTGCCAGGTTTCGCGCTGCTTGTTGGCACCATGTTCCGCTCCTTTAGGCCGCTGGTGATTAAGCGGTTCAGGAAAGTCGTCTAGCGCCTGCATAGTAGTCAATAGCGTCCAGCATTTACCGTTTTTCAGGCGCAGGTAGCCTTTCCCGCTAGCCACCGCCGTGTTAAAGGTCACCCAGCCTTCGCAGACAGCATCGCTCTGGGTGGCCTCGCCTTTCAGCTGCCAGTCCCTAGGCTGGGTGTGGCCCAGAGTGGCCTCTAGCATGGCGCGTATTTCCTCTCGGCCCTCACAGGTTTTAAGGTTCCAGGTGAAGGTCAGAAAATCGCGCCAGTAGCAGTCATCGGAAAACAGGGCTGTCACCTGCGCGATATCCCCACTTGTCAGCGCACTATCGAATTGGTTCAGCCAGGCCTGCAGTGTTTCAGTAGCATTTTGTTGTGTCATGGGTTCTTGTGTCATGAGGCGATCTCCAGTCGAACATTATTGTTGTTGGATGAAGACGCTATATAAAGCGCCTTGTGTGCAACCACGCCCATGACAGTGCAGCTAGTGTGCCAGACCACTCAATAGAATCATAAATTACTAAAAAAATTGAATAAAAAAAGTCAATCAAGATGCCTTGAAAAGGCTTTCCAGCGCGAACACCTGTCACCCTTTTTACACTCGGGCATTACAGGTGTAACAACTCAACAAAGGTCGTAGGCAAATGAGCAGCAGGCGCGTTGACTCCTTGAAGGCAGCACCTAGGCTAAAAGGTAGCCAAACGTTTAATAACAATAATGATCACCATACTGTGAGCCTGCCATGTCAACTTCAATACCCGCTCGACTTCACGCTGAACAGCGCCAACATATCAAGCATATCTTCCAGCTTAGCGAGGGGATGCCCCAGCATGCGCCCGAGCAGCTCACTATTCGCCGCTCCTGGCTGCGCTGTCTGAATGAATACCGTCTGGACCCCACCCAGCCACGCCCGGCACGGGTAGTCCCCCAACAGACCCTGATCGAACACCGTGAGTCGGTCGATGAGCTTTTGCATGTGGCCCGCGCCGGGGTAGAGCAGCTTTATACCCAGGTTGCCCAACTCGGTTATGTCTTGTTGCTGACCGATCATCGCGGCATTACCGTCGAATTTCGCGGTGATCCGCATCATGATAAGCAGTTGCGCAAGGCGGGGCTTTACTTGGGTGCCGACTGGGATGAACGCTTTGCCGGCACCTGTGCGGTTGGTACCTGCCTACATGATCGCCAAGCCATTATCTGTCATCGTCAGGAACATTTTGATGCTTCTCATATTTCCCTGACCTGCACGGCGGCTCCGGTCACTAGCCCCAACGGTGACGTGATGGCTGTACTGGATATTTCCAGCCTTGATTCGCCGGCGGCACATGACAGCCAGAACTTCAGTCTGTCATTAGTAAGGCTGTATGCCCGCATGATTGAAGACGCCTATTTTCTGCAGAGCTATCGAAACTGTCTGTTGGTACGTCTGGACACCTCACGGGAGTTTGTCCACGTCAACGGGCGCGGGCTGATCGCCATTGAGGAAGACGGCCAGGTGATTGCCGCCAACGCCGTTGGGCGTGAGCTGATCAATCGCCACCAGACGCGATGGCCAGCCTGGTCGGCGGAGGCCGCGCCTAGACTGGCAGAGCTGTTTGAATGCGATATAAGCGATGTGCTGAGCATTAACAGCGCCACCCACGACCAGGTGCGCGCCTTTCGCACCCGGGCGGATGACACAATTCATTTTATCAGCCTGTTAGAGCCCCGCCAGAAGAGCCAAAGCCAGCTGCTCAAACGGCTGTCCTCAACCTTACCGGTACCCTTGGCCCGTCTGGGAGAGGATGACCCCAACATCCGCAAGCTGCAGAGAATTGCAGCAAAATTACGTAACGAAAAGCGGGTCAATATACTTATCAGTGGTGAAACCGGAACAGGCAAAGAAGTGGTTGCACGCGCCTTGCATCAAAGTGGACAACGCGCTCAAGGGCCCTTCATAGCAGTTAATTGCGCCGCCGTTCCTGAAGCCTTGATAGAAAGTGAGCTGTTTGGCTATGAAGCAGGAGCCTTTACCGGCGGGAGAGCCAAGGGGATGCGTGGACTGATTCCCCAGGCGAACGGGGGCACCCTGTTTCTGGATGAAATAGGCGATATGCCGCTGAGCTTGCAAACCCGCTTGCTCAGAGTACTTGCTGAAGGAGAAGTGATGCCGCTCGGTGCGAGTGCTCCTGTCAATATCGATATCCGTGTGATTACTGCCACTCATCGCGACATTGACGCCATGATTCAGAGCGGCGACTTTCGTGAAGATCTTTATTACCGGCTGAACGGCGCCCAGCTGCGTTTGCCTGCCCTGCGTGATCGTGCAGACAAACACTTCGTTATTCGCCAGGTGTTCGATGAACTCGTTGCGGAACGCACCCATGATACACCGCCCCGCCTGCGCGCCGATGCCATCAGCGCCCTGCTTGCCTACGCCTGGCCAGGCAATATCCGCCAGCTTAAAAATGCGCTTGGATTTGCTCTGGCCACCGCAGACAGTGACGAAATTACAGTGAATGACCTTCCAGATCAGTGCCTGAGTCAGCGTATAACCCGGCAAACAGCTTTTCCTGCACGCTCTGAGCAGACAGCCCCCCCCGATCAAGAAGAGCCACTTTTAGGCTTGTTGCGCGAACATCAGTGGAATATCAGTGCTGTGTCTCGCACGCTGAATATTTCCCGCCCTACCGTTTACAGGCGTATGCAACGCCTGGGGATCACACCGCCCAACTGGAACCATTAGAACGTTGACCTGCTATCACACTCGCGACCATTGCCCTTTTGATGCATAACTATACGTAGTATGCGTGGCTGGATGGTTACCCATCAGCGGTGAGCAACACAGCGCTGTCTCAACAGGCTCCAGAACATCACAACATCAGGTATACCGCTGTGATCCCTGATACCGTTGATTGACTTAAACGCAAGATTGCGCCAAGTTGGCCGGTTACCTTTTTTGAGCTGACATGGCTGGCAGGTCGCCAGGCTGCCTTGCAAGGCCTTCGGTTATCACTGCACCACACGTTGAATTTTTTGTGACCTGCCTGAAAACACAAGACAGAGGCCAAACGCTGAAGTTCCCAGTGTTTTAGAGGTATGCAACTCATACCAGCTCCTGGCCACCTCTGCCTGCTACAAGACTTATCATTCCCCTCAATCAGTAAAAGTTTTGTCCTAACCAGCCTGTCGGTGTGTGGAAAATTGCCGCCCACTTTATCGCTGCAAATTGCCTTTTGTCCGTCCGGTAAGCTGTTGATGGTTTTTTTGTATTTATCCACCTCTTCGATACAGTGAGTTCCAAGCAGTCAGTTAGCGCGTTGGCAATTTAGCACTGTAATTATTTCGATTGTCAGCGCCCGAGCGAGCTGTTGGAAATAAACTGTTGCAAGCTATCGGAGTGACTCCATGAAAAAGCTACCGCTATATGCCTTGGCCCTGACCGGCTCTATTCTTCCCCTGACGGCCAATGCCCAGGCCGAGTGTGGCGACGTATCTATTGGCGAGATGAACTGGACGTCGGGCGGTATTGCCGCAGGCGTTATCGAGTTCTTTTTGGAACAAGGGTACGGCTGTAACGTCACCGTCGTTCCTTCTGCAACGACAACGGCCATTACGTCACTGGCAGAAAATAACGAGCCCGATATTGTTCCCGAGCTTTGGGTTAACTCAGCACCGGCATATTTCCGCCTGGAAGAAGAAGGCAAACTGGTCAAGGCCTCGGATACCTTCAGTGATGGCGGCACCGAACACTGGTTGATTCCCGCTTACCTGGCTGAAGAGCATCCGGAGCTGACCAGCATTGAAGGTGTTCTGGAAAACCCCGAACTGGTCGGTGGGCGTTTCCATAACTGCCCGGACGGCTGGGGTTGCAGGATTGTCAATGATTCCCTGATTGAAGCATTCGAGTTGGAAGAAAATGGTATCGAGGTCTTCAATCATGGCTCAGGCGAAACCATGCCCAGCGCAATGGCGTCTGCCTATGAAAACGAAGAACCCTACTTTGGCTATTACTGGGGGCCTACCGCACCACTGGGTCAGTATGACATGGTGGAAGTAGATCTTGGGCCATACGATGAAGAGGTCCACGCCTGTAATCAGGATGAAGAATGTGACAGTGTCGGCGTATCTGGTTTCCCGGCAGCCGATGTCTACAACGTCACGACCGCTGATTTTGCCGATCGCGCGCCTGAAGCCTTCGCACTGGTCGAAAACGTCAGCTTCTCCAATGAACAGATGAGCGCGCTGCTGGCCTGGCACTCCGAGAACGAAGCCAGCGTCGAAGAAGCCGTCGTCCACTTCCTGCAGAACAACCAGGAGCAGTGGATGAGCTGGCTCAGTGAAGAAGCGCAAGCCAATCTTGAAGGACTTTTCTAAACCTTAACAAGTTAATAAGGTTGAAAAGCTCGAACGGGCGCTGGATTGATTTCCAGCGCCCTTCAAGGGTTTAAATATTTATTCTTTCAAGGTGATCCCATTATGGCCGCATATGATTTCGTGTTCGATAATTTGGGGCTGCGCAACTGGTGTGGTGAAAAAACCGGTGGCAGCATGAACATGGCAGACTTACTTTCAAAGCGCTCTGCAGAAACGGAAACTTCTCTATGGGATTTGCCTTTCCCCTCGCTGGATAATCTTCACGACGCCTGCCCGGCCATTGCCCAGACCCGGCAACTGACTTCTGGTCTGGAGAGTGGCTTTTTAGGCATCAAGAATACGCTTACCTTTGTCATTGATCCTGTCACCCAACCCTTGAGCTGGTTGCTCAGCGGGGCCTTGACAACCTTCCAGTCGACGCCCTGGTGGATCATGATCCCGGCGCTACTCGCTATTGTGTACATTGCGTCCAAGTCGCTGAAGCTGGTGGGCATGGTAGCGTCATTCCTGCTGTTTCTTGCCTTTATTGACCACTATGATTACTCGATGCAGACGCTGGCCATCATTTTTGTCTGCTCGGTGGTCTGTGTGTTGCTTGGAGTTCCCATAGGCATTGCCATGTCGCGCAGCGACCGATTACAGCGCAGCCTGATACCGATATTGGATATGCTGCAAACATTACCCCCCTTCGTGTATCTGATTCCGTTGATTTTCCTGTTCTCGGTCACCGAGCCCAAGCTCTACGGTATTGCCATTATCCTGTATGCCATTGTGCCCGTCATTCGTCTGACGAACCTGGGTATCCGTCTGGTCGACAAGGATGTTATCGAGGCGGCCAATGCCTTTGGCATGACCAAGCGCCAGAAACTCTACGGCGTGCAGATTCCTCTGGCATTGCCCAACATCATGGCCGGTGTTAACCAGACCATCATGATGAGCCTGGCGATGGTCGTCATTGCCTCCCTGGTCTCCGCCCCCGGCCTGGGTGTTCTGGTATTGCGCGGGATTCGTAACCTCGAACTGGGCGTTGGCCTTGTGGCAGGGTTAGGTATCGTTCTACTGGCCATCATGCTGGACCGCGTTACCAAAGCCGCTCTTGCACGTGTCAACACTTCCCAGCAGCAATAGACCAGGATTTCTATCATGAGTGATCAGGTTAAAGTATCAATCCAACACCTCTATAAAATATTTGGCAATGATCCTCTCACAGCGTTGGAACACGTCAAGGCAGGTATGAACAAGGCCACGCTGCTTGAAGAACATGGTCATGTGCTGGGGTTGCAGGATATCAATGTGGATATCATGGCGGGTAAAATTACCGTCATCATGGGGCTATCCGGCTCGGGTAAATCTACCCTGATCCGTCACCTCAACCGCCTTATCGACCCCACCGACGGGGCGGTACTGGTAGACGGTGACGATATCATGGGCTATGACGAACAGGCCCTGCGTGGCTTACGCCGCAACAAGATGTCGATGGTCTTCCAGAAGTTCGCCCTGTTGCCACACCGCACCGTGCTGGAAAACGCTGCCACCCCCATGCTGGTGTGTGGCGAAAATCCCGCCGAGGCAAAGAAGGAAGGCACCAAATGGCTGGATCGTGTCGGCCTGCAGGGTAACGAAAACCAGTACCCGCACCAGCTTTCCGGCGGCATGCAGCAGCGCGTCGGAATTGCCAGAGCGCTGACGTCCAACTCGGATATCATGCTGATGGACGAGGCGTTTTCAGCCCTGGACCCACTGATTCGCACCGATATGCAGGACCTGCTACTCGAACTTCAGCAGGAACTGCAGAAAACCATTGTGTTCATTACCCATGACCTGGATGAAGCCCTCAAGCTTGCTGATCATCTGGTGATTCTCAATGAAGGCTATATCGTCCAGCAGGGCGAGCCCCAGGATATCCTCCTACACCCCAACGATCCGTATATCATGGATTTCGTGAGGGACATCAACCGCGCCAGGGTATTGAGAGTGCGTTCGGTGATGGAAAAGACCACGCGTTCAGAAGATGATTTTGCCGGTGATATTGACGGCGATGACACCCTCGAATCGGTGATTGCCCTTTCGGAGGGCAACACCCAGCGGGTCTATCGCGTTGTTCACAACGGTGAACAGATAGGCATCCTGAATATGAAGGATCTGGTGCGCGCCCTTGTTCCCACCGACCCACCGGAAAAAGACACCGCAGCCGCTTAAGGCTGCCAACTACCCGCACAAAAGAAACTAGAAGGCCACCCGAGGGTGGCCTTTTTTATAATTTCTAAACCGTGCGTTTGCGACACGACCGTTTATTCACCATCAGTCACCGCACCGGTACTCGCAGAGCTGACTTGCTTGGCGTACTTGGCCAGCACGCCTTTGGCATAACGTGGCGTAGGCTGCTGCCAGGCAGCGCGGCGGCGGGTCATTTCATCATCACTGATGTGCACATCAATGGTGTCGGCTTCTGCATCTATGGTGATAGCGTCGCCATCTTCCACCAGTGCCAGAGGGCCGCCCACGAAGGCTTCAGGAGAGACATGCCCCACCACAAAGCCGTGGCTGCCGCCGGAGAAACGGCCATCGGTGATCAGCGCTACATCGTTCCCCAGGCCACGCCCCATAATGGCAGACGTTGGGGTGAGCATCTCGCGCATTCCCGGGCCACCCTTGGGGCCTTCATAGCGAATCACCACCACGTCCCCGGCAACCA
>NZ_VMQS01000019.1:0-4911 GCF_007625055.1 Halomonas sp. | reverse complement strand
CCCGGGCCACCCTTGGGGCCTTCATAGCGAATCACCACCACGTCCCCGGCAACCACAGTGCCATCGTTAATACGCGCCTGGGCTTCCTCTTCAGAGCCAAACACCCGCGCTGACCCGCTGAAACGGGTGCCTTCCTTGCCAGTGATCTTGGCCACAGCGCCTTCCGGTGCCAGGTTGCCGAACAGGATACGCAGGTGGCTTTCCGCCTTCAGCGGGTTACCCAGCGGAGCAATGATCTGCTGATCCATGGGGTAAGGCTCAACGTCCGCCAGGTTTTCCGCCAGCGTCTTGCCGGTAACCGTCAGGCACTCACCGTTCAGCAGGCCCGCATCAAGCAGAATCTTCATCAGCGGCTGGATACCACCAATCGCCACCAGCTCGCTCATCATGTAATGGCCGCTGGGGCGCAGGTCAGCGAGCACCGGCACGCGCTTGCCGATGTCGGTAAAGTCGGCCAGGCTCAGTTCGACGCCAATTGTCCGCGCCATGCCAATCAGGTGCAGCACCGCATTGGTAGAGCCACCCAGGGCAATCACGATGGTGATGGCATTCTCGAAGGCTTCGCGGGTCATGATATCGGAAGGCTTGATATCCCTGGCGAGCAGTTCCAGCACCGCTTCACCGGCCGCCTTGCAGTCATCGCGCTTGTCCTGAGAAATCGCGTTCTGCGCCGAACTGCCCGGCAGGCTCATGCCGAGTGCTTCAATGGCAGAGGCCATGGTGTTGGCCGTGTACATGCCGCCGCAGGAACCCGGCCCAGGAATGGCGGTTTCCTCAATGTTCTTAAGCTCGATCAGGTCGATATCACCCCGCGAATGGGCGCCCATCGCCTCGAACACCGAGACAATGTCAGTGTGCCCTTTGCCGGGCATGATGGTGCCGCCATAGACAAAGATGCCGGGGCGATTCAGGCGCGCCAGGCCCATCACACAGCCCGGCATGTTCTTGTCACAGCCACCAATCGTCACCAGGCCATCAAAGCCCTCACAGCCCGCTACGGTTTCAATCGAATCGGTGATCACTTCCCGCGACACCAGCGAATACTTCATGCCCTCGGTGCCGTTGGCAATGCCATCCGAAATGGTGATGGTATTAAAGATAACCCCCTTACCACCGGCCGCATCGGCACCATCACGGGAAAACTCCGCCAGCTCGCCAATATGGCTGTTACAGGGGGTCACCATGCTCCAGGTGGAGGCAATGCCTATTTGCGGCTTCTTGAAGTCATCATCAGTAAAGCCGACGGCACGCAGCATGGCACGGCTGGCGGCTTTACCCGGGCCATCAACGACCTGGGATGAATGACGACGTGATGTGTTATTAGACTCGGTCATGGATATTTTCTCTTGGCTTGACTCAGGTTACCTGCATAGCTTGGCGGGATATGCTGTTTCCCGCAAGATGTAGAACTTATGGCACCATAGCGGTACTGCCACCGTTGTAAAGGAATACTGCTTTCATGTCTGACCCTTCACTGTCACTACCGCTGTCATCCACGCCGCTCACACCGGGTTTTATGGTCGTACATGGCAACCGCCTGGAAGACCTGCGCCACCTGGCGGTGGAGTGGATGCGCCTGCACCCGCTGGGGCCGCTGGAAAACGAGACTTTGCTGGTACAGAGCAACGGCATTGGCCAGTGGTTAAAGCTGGCGCTGGCAGAAGACCCGGAAAACGGCGGCGCGGGGATTGCCGCTGCTCTGGAGGTGATGCTGCCCGCACGCTTTCTGTGGCAGGCCTACCGCACTGTGCTGACGCATATCGACCAGGATGGCGAGGCGGTACCGGAAACCTCGCCGTTTGATAAATCGCGCCTGGTATGGCGGCTATTACGCCTCTTGCCCGGCCTGGCAGAACAAGCCGTCTTCGCCCCCATCGCCCAGTTTCTGGACACCGACCGCGACCAGCGCAAGCATTACCAGCTGGCGGAGCGCCTGGCCGATCTGTTCGATCAGTATCAGGTCTACCGCGCCGACTGGCTGGATGCCTGGGCCAAAGGAGAGGACGTGCTGATTACCGCACGCGGCGAAACGCGCCCCCTGGATGATCACCAGCGCTGGCAGCCCGAATTATGGCGCATTCTGCGTGACGACGTGGCAGCCACCCAGGGTGACGCTGGCCTCAACAGCAGCCGCGCCCAGGTGCATCAACGCTTTCTGAAGGCCGCTGAACAGCTCGAAGGCCAGGCCTGCCCACCCGGGTTGCCCCGGCGGCTGATGATTTTTGGTATTTCATCGCTGCCCAGCCAGACCCTGGAAGCCCTGGCCGCGCTGTCCCGCTGCTGCCAGGTGGTGCTGTGCGTGCACAACCCCTGCCAGTTCTACTGGGCGGATATCATCGAGCACAAGGATCTACTCCGCGCCAGCCGTTACCGCCAGCAGCGTAAGCACGGCATGCCGGAAGCCCTGGATGTGCTCGGCACCGGCGACGCCGATGAGGCCCTGCACCTGCACGCCCAACCGCTGCTGGCCGCCTGGGGCAAGCAGGGCCGCGATTACCTGCGCCTGCTGGATGAACACGATGATACCGGCGGCTACCAGGCCCTGTTTGAGCAGCAGGCGCTGCGCATTGATATGTTTGAACCCTTCAGCGAAGAAGATGGCTGCCTGCTGACCCAGCTGCAGGACGATATTCGTGAATTGCGCCCGGTGGGGGAATCCGAACACCATTGGCCCACTGTCCCACTGACAGATGATTCGATCGTCTTCCATATTGCCCACGGCCCCCAGCGCGAAGTCGAGATCCTGCATGACCAGCTGCTGGCCGCTTTCAGCGCCGATCCAACACTGCGTCCACGCGACATTATCGTCATGGTGCCGGACATCGACCGCTACGCGCCGCACATCGATGCCGTCTTCGGCCAGCTGCCCAACGATGACCCGCGCTATATTCCCTACACCCTCTCCGACCAGGCCAGCCGCCACCGCCTGCCGTTGATGATAGCGCTGGAAAAACTCCTGCGCCTGCCAGAACTGCGTCTCTCAGTCAGCGATGTGATGGACCTGCTTGACGTGCCTGCCCTGCGCCAGCGTTTCGGGCTGGCCGAGCGCGACCTGCCGGTGCTGGAACGCTGGATGGAAGGCGCCGGCATCCGCTGGGGGCTGAACGCCAGGCAACGCCAGACCCTGGCCTTGCCCGAAGGGCTTGAGCAGAACACCTGGGCCTTTGGCCTGCGCCGCCTGCTGCTTGGCTATAGCGTGGGCGATGGCAACGCCTGGCAGGGCATCGAGCCGTTTGATGACATCGGCGGGCTGGAAGCGGGCCTGGCCGGGCCGCTGGCCACCCTGCTGGAAAAGCTCGAAGCGACCTGGGAGATTTTCTGCCAGCCCACCGATGCCGAACAGTGGGTCACGCGGCTGCGCGAGCTGCTGGAGACCTTCTTCCTGACCGAGGATGCTCAGGAAAGCCTGATGCTCGGCAAGCTGGAAACCGGCCTGCAGCAGATATTCGACAGCAGCCAGGAAGCCCGGCTCGACGATGCCCTGCCGCTTTCCATGGTGCGCGAACACTGGCTTTCGCAGATTGACGAGCACAGCCTTTCTCAACGCTTTCTGGCCGGGGCGGTCAACTTCGCCACCCTGATGCCAATGCGCGCCATTCCCTTCAAGCGGGTGTGCCTGCTGGGCATGAACGACGGCGACTACCCACGCTCCCAGCCACCCCTGGATTTTGACCTGATGGGCAATGACTACCGCCCGGGTGACCGCTCCCGTCGCGAAGACGACCGCTACCTGTTCCTCGAAGCCCTTCTCTCCGCCCGCGATCAGCTCTACATCAGCTGGGTGGGCAAAAGCCAGATCGACAACAACGACATGCCGCCGTCGGTGCTGGTTGGCCAGCTACGCGACCATCTCGACGCCGCTTGGCAGCTGGAAGAAAGCGCCAGCCTGATTGACGCCCTCACCACCACTCATCCGCTACAACCTTTCAGCCGTGCTTACTTCAGCAACGCCGCCAACCGGCTGTTTACCTATGCCCATGAATGGCGAACCCTTCACCAACAACGCCCGCTAAAGGCCAGCCAGAGCACACTGCCAGCGCCACAACGCCTGCCCGACAGCCTGACCCTTGGCCAGCTGGGCCGGTTCCTGCGCGACCCGGTGAAGACCTTCTTCAATACCCGCCTGGGCGTGTATTTCGAGCAAGACGCCATTGCCGAGCTGGATGCTGAACCGTTCACCCTGGATGGCCTGCAGAACTGGCAACTTCAGGACCAGCTGATTGCCGCCCAGCGCCAGGCGGTTGATCAAGGCGAGCCGCGCATCGACGCCCTTCACGCCACCCTGGAACGCTTTCAGGGCCAGGGCGTGCTGGCCATCGGCGCCTTTGGCGAGCGCATGCGCGAGGCCCTGGCAGAACCGATGGAAGCGCTGTTCCAGGATTACGCCGAAGCCCTGGAAGAATGGCCGATTACCGTAACAGACGCGCTACCCGTCACGCTTGCCCCCCTGGATGGCCCGGCACTCGACGACCGGCTTGACGGGCTGCGTGAGAATTCAGACGGCCAACGCTGCCGCCTGGTGCTGCTCAGCAGCAGCCTGATCAAGAAGGGCAAGTATCACTGGCATCACCTGCTGCCCCACTGGGTGGCCCACCTGGCGGGCAACCTCTCCGGCCCGATGACCACACAGCTGCTCTCCAAGGCAGGCAACGTGACCCTGGCACCGCTGGACGCCGATACCGCCCGCGCCTACCTGGAAATCCAGCTGGCGGCCTACGCCCGCGGGCTGCAAGCCCCCCTGCCACTGGCCACGAAGGCGGCCTTTGCCTGGCTGACCACCCTGCAGAAACCCAAGAACAACGCGCCGGAGGATGCCTACAGCGCGGCCGAAACCGTCTATGAAGACGGCTCGCACCACAGCGGAGAAGTCACCCAGAGCCCCTACCTCAGCCACCAATGGCCGCGTTTCGA
>NZ_VMQS01000141.1 GCF_007625055.1 Halomonas sp. | reverse complement strand
CGTGTTGGCGAGTTTCCGATGACGCCGGATTTTGCCATGAAGCTGGGTTGGGCGGCAGGCCAGGTGTTGGGGGCGGAAGGTGTCAGTGAGGTGTTGATTGGTAAGGATACCCGGGCCAGTGGCTATATGCTGGAGTCGGCCATGGAGTCGGGCTTTTCAGCGGCGGGTGTGAATATTGCCCTGGTTGGCCCGCTGCCGACGCCGGCGATTGCCTACTTGGCCACCACCTTTCGTGCCAATGCCGGCGTGGTGATCAGTGCCTCGCATAATCCCTTTTACGATAATGGCATCAAGCTGTTTGCCCAGTCTGGCCTGAAGTTGACCGATCAGCAGGAGCATGAAATCGAGCTGTGGCTGGATCGCGCCTTTGAGGACGGCATGACCTGCGTCAGTTCTGACAAGTTGGGTAAGGCGCGGCGCATTGATGATGCGGCAGGCCGCTATATCGAATATTGTAAATCGCATTTTCCTGGCCAGCAGAACCTCAATGGCTTGCGGGTGGTAGTGGATAGCGCCAACGGGGCGGCTTATAAAGTCGGGCCGGCCGTTTACCGCGAGCTGGGCGCTGAGGTGATCAGCCTGCACGACCAGCCGGATGGCGTGAATATCAACCATCAGTGCGGCGCGACGGACCTGGCCAGCCTGCGGGCGGCAGTTATCGAGAAGCGTGCTGACCTGGGCATTGCCCTGGATGGTGACGCTGACCGCCTGATGATGGTGGATCATACCGGTGCCGAGGTGGATGGCGATGAACTCCTCTTTCTGATGGCGCGTGAGGCCCAGGCCGAAGGGTATAAGGGCGGGATTATCGGCACCCAGATGAGTAACCTGGGGCTGGAGCTGGCGTTGGCGGAACGGGGTATACCGTTCAAGCGGGCCAAGGTCGGCGATCGTTATGTCATGGAGCAGTTGAACGAGACCGGTTGGCGAATCGGTGGGGAAGGCTCTGGGCACCTTCTGAGCCTGGACCATGCGTCAACCGGCGATGCGATTATTGCCTCGGTTAGGGTGCTGGCATCGCTTCAGAAGCGTGACATCAAGCTGTATACCGCCAAGCAGGGCATGCGCAAGCTGCCGCAGACATTAATCAACGTGCGTTATCAGGCCCAGCAGGGCGTGGACCCTTTGGACGCTGAAGCGGTCAAGGCGGCTGTTGTCAATGTGGAGTCGCACCTCGGCGAAACAGGCCGTGTGCTGCTGCGCAAATCCGGTACCGAGCCTTTAATCCGGGTCATGGTAGAAGCCGAGGATGCGCAGATGGC
>NZ_VMQS01000018.1:37681-39306 GCF_007625055.1 Halomonas sp. | reverse complement strand
CTCTTCTTATTGCTGCATTTTTTCAGGAATCTACATGCACGAACTCAGTACCTACCAGCTTTCTCTCATTGCGCTTGGCGCTATCGCATTCGGCGTCTGGCTGCTGATCAAGGGAGGAGACTGGACGGTTGATAATGCAGTCACAGTGGCAGGCAAGTCGGGGTTATCCAAACTGTTTATTGCCGCCACCGTGGTGGCCTTCGGAACCTCTGCGCCAGAGCTCTTTACCTCGATGAATGCCAACCTGTCGGGGTTTCCCGGTATCTCGGTAGGTAATGTCATCGGCTCCAACATTGCCAACGTCTTTATGGTGATTGCCGTGGCAGCGCTGATTGCACCGGTCGTTTTCAGTCGTGCCGAAGTAAGGCTTGATACAGTCGTGATGCTTGTCGCGACTGCCGGCATGGTGGCGGCGATAGTCGCCGGCATTCTGCCTACCTGGGGCGGTCTGGTGATGCTTGCAGCGCTGATCGGCTATGTTTTCTACCAGTACAAGGCCAGTAAGCTCGATGTGGATGAAGTTGAAGAGCACGATGCGGGCGGTCGCTTCCCGGGGCTGATGCTGCTGGTGGGCATACTGACCCTGCTGGTGGGTTCCGAAATTCTGGTTCAGGGGGCGGTGGCAGGCGGACTTGCCCTTGATGTTCCTGAAGCCGTCATTGGTATGACGCTGATTGCCTTCGGCACCTCACTGCCTGAACTGACCGCCTGCGTCGCTGCGGCGCGCAAGGGCCAGAATGACATGATTGTCGGGGGCATCATCGGTAGCAACATATTCAATATATTTTCAGTCATGGCTATTTCTGCCATCGCACGGCCGCTGTTGATTGATCCTCGCTTTATGTCCCTGGATCTGGTCGCTGTGGTGGCAGTGACGCTGATCTTCGCCGCCTTTCTGTTCTTTGTGGGCAGGATCGGGCGTATCGCAGGGGCAGTGATGGCGGTGTGCTATGTTGCCTTTATCGTCGCCCAGTACACGGTGGCAGACAGTCTTGTTGTCATGGCGCCCTGACCCCTAGGTGATTTTGTGATTCACACATTTTAAAAGTTGTTCAAAGTACGCACGCAAACGTCACAGCACACGAAAGGAGACACGCATATGGCACTATCGCTTTCCAAAGGTGGCAACGTCTCGCTGTCCAAGTCCGACCCGGGGCTCAAGAACATCCTGATCGGGCTTGGCTGGGATGAGCGTGCCACTTCTGGCAACGATTTCGACCTGGATGCCTCGGTCTTTATGGTCAACAGCGAAGGCAAGGTGCGCAGCGACGCAGACTTCATCTTCTATGGCCAGCTCAAGTCGGCGGACGGTTCAGTCGTGCATACGGGCGATAACCGCACCGGTGAAGGCGAGGGTGATGACGAGGCGATCGAAGTCAATCTCGACGGGGTGCCCGCCGACATCCAGCGTCTGGTAGTGACGGTGACCATCCATGAAGCGGATAGCCGTAAACAGAATTTTGGCATGGTGCAGAACGCCTTTATCCGGGTCGTCAATAACGACACTGGCAATGAGGTGGTGCGCTACGATTTGAGTGAAGATTACTCCACTGAAACTGCCCTGGAGTTCGGCGAAGTCTACCGGCATAACGGTGAGTGGAAATTCCGTGCCGTTGGCCAGGGCT
>NZ_VMQS01000018.1:27964-37581 GCF_007625055.1 Halomonas sp. | reverse complement strand
TTGGCCAGGGCTTTGGCGGCGGTCTGCATCCGCTGGCCAGCTCTTTTGGTGTGAACGTCTGACGTATTACCGCCAAGCAATCTGAATCAGACCACGGGGCCTGCCATGCAGGCCCCGTTTTTATGCTTATGAATATCTCTAGGCTTTATAGCGGCGTCAGCTTGGCAAACCCGAGTACCAGCCATTTCACCCCTTCGCCTTCAAAGCTGACCTGCACCCGGGCGCGGGGGCCTTCGCCTTCGGCATTGAGGATAATGCCTTCGCCAAACACCGGGTGCTCAACCCCTTGCCCGACATGCAGGCTGGGAATATCGCCACTGCTTTCAATGCTTTGCTGGCTGAGGGAGCTGCGTGTAGCGGTCACCGGGCGCGATACCTGGCCGCGCATGCGTACCTCTTCCAGCAGATGGGGGGGCAGCTCGCGAAGGAAGCGCGATGGCCGCGGGAAGACTTCCTTGCCGTGCAGGCGGCGGGTTTCGGCATGGGTCAGGTAGAGCTTGTGCATGGCGCGGGTGACCCCGACATAGCAGAGCCTGCGCTCTTCTTCCAGCCGGCCGGGTTCTTCCAGCGACATCTTGTGGGGGAAGAGGCCTTCTTCTACGCCGGCAATAAATACCACCGGAAACTCCAGCCCCTTGGCGGAATGCAAGGTCATCAGCTGGACGCTGTCTTCAAATTCCTCGGCTTCGTGGTCACCGGCATTCAGCGCCGCTTCGGAAAGAAACGCTTCCAGTGCAGCCATGCCTTCACCGGCTTCGGGGGTTTCAAAGGCATCGCCCTGGGTAAAGGCCCGTGCAGCGGTCACCAGTTCCTCGAGGTTTTCCACTCGGGCCTGGCCCTTTTCTCCGCGCTCGCTCTTGTGATGCTCGATAAGGCCGGTATGGGCAATGACATGATCCATGATCTCATGCAGGACAAGCCCTGAGGCATCATTATCGAGCTGTTCGATCAGGTTGGTGAAGTGCTGAACGGCATTGCCTGCCCGCCCCCTGAGGGTGGCATCCTGCAGGCTGTCGTGAAGCGCCTGCCATAGCGAGATGCCCTGTTCGCGGGCGCGCTGGCGAATAATTTCGACCGTGCGGGTGCCGATACCCCGAGTAGGCACATTAATGACCCGCTCCAATGAGGCGTCATCATCACGGTTCAGCAGCAGGCGCAGGTAAGCCAGGGCATTCTTGATTTCAAGTCGCTCGTAGAAGCGGTGGCCACCATAGATACGATAGGGCACGCCCTGACGGATCAGGGTTTCTTCCAGCAAACGAGACTGGGCGTTGGAACGGTAAAGAATTGCCACGTCACTGCGCTGAATGCCCTTGTCGACCTGTTCCTTGAGGGTATCAACAATAAAGCGTGCTTCTTCCAGGTCGTTGAAACCCGCATAGACCGAAATCGGCTCGCCTTCGGCGCCTTCTGTCCACAGGTTCTTGCCCAGGCGATCGCTGTTATGGCCGATCAGGAAGTTGGCGGCCTCCAGAATGGCGCTGGTTGAGCGGTAGTTCTGCTCCAGGCGTATGGTTTTAACCTGGGGGAACTCCTGCTCGAAGCGGCGTATATTTTCGACCTTGGCACCCCGCCAGCCGTAGATCGACTGGTCATCATCGCCCACGATGGTCATCGGCGTCTGCATGCCGGTCATCAGCTTTAGCCAGGCATACTGCAGGGTGTTGGTGTCCTGGAACTCATCGACCAGCACATGGCCGAAACGCTCGCGGTAATGGGCCAACAGGGCAGGGTTGTCGCGCAGAAGCTCCAGGCTTCTGAGCAGCAGTTCACCAAAGTCAACCAGGCCACCGCGCTCACAGGTCAGCTGATAGCGCTCGTAAAGTTCGACCATCTGGCCCATGTAGGCATCGCCTGCTACATCGACCTGATGGGCGCGCAGCCCCTCTTCCTTGCAGCCTGAAATAAAGCCCTGCACCTGGCGGGGCGGAAAACGTTCGTCGTCAATCGCGTAATCCTTCAGCAGGCGTTTGACCAGGCGCAATTGATCGTCGGAATCTATGATCTGGAAATGCTGCGGCAGACGTGCATCCTGCCAGTGGGTGCGCAGCAGGCGATGGGCGATGGAGTGAAAGGTACCGACCCAGACATGACGCAGGGAAATCCCCAGCAGTGCCTCCAGGCGGGTACGCATTTCGCGGGCGGCCTTGTTGGTGAAGGTTACCGCCAGCAGCGCATAAGGCGAGAGACCTTCTGCCTGCATCAGCCAGGCGATGCGATGCACCAATACCCGGGTTTTGCCGGAACCGGCGCCCGCGAGTACCAGTGAATTACCTTGCGGGGCGCTGACTGCCTCGCGTTGATCGGCATTAAGCTGATCGAGAATCGCCGTCACGTCGTCCATAGAAGCCACTGCAGAGGTCGAAAGATGAACAGGGATTCTACCACAGGATCAGTTGTCTTCCGGAAAGCGCAACGGGTTCAGGCTTTTTTTAACCGCCTTGAGCTGTTCGGCAAGCTTGGGTCCTCGGGTCTTGGCAACCCCGACCGCCAGTACATCGATGAGTACGAGGTGGGCAATACGTGAACTCATCGGCGTATAGATTTCGGTGTCTTCATGTACATCGATATACAGTGGCAGGGTAACTTCCTCGGAAAGGGGGGAGTCGCTCGGGCACAGGCCGATCACCGTAGCACCGGCCTCGCGGGCCAGGCGTACACTGGCCACCAGGGCCCTGGTGCGGCCCGTCTGGGATATCGCCACGACGACATCGCCTTCATTAAGCGTGACAGCCGACATATTCTGCATATGCGGGTCGGCATAGGCGGAAGTGGAAATCTGCAGACGGAAGAACTTGTGCTGGGCATCAAAGGCCACCGCCCCGGAAGCCCCGAAACCGTAGAACTCGACCCGGTTTGCCATGGCCAGCGCATTGACCGCACGGCCCAGCGCGTCGTTATCAAGGCGGTCGCGGACTGACAGCAGGGTGCCTACCGTCGAATCGAAGATACTGTAGGAGAATTCAGCCACCGAGTCGCTGTCGTTCATTGAAAATTGGGCAAACTGGCTACCGGTGGCCAGCATCTGGGCGAGCTGTAACTTGAAATCCTGAAAGCCGTTACAGCCCAGGGCCCGACAAAAACGCACCACTGTTGGCTCGCTGACCTTGGCCTCAGTGGCCAGATCAACGATGCGCATATGAATGACTTCGTCAGGGTTGCGTAGCACAAAGCGCGCCACTTTCTGCTCGGAGCGACGGAAGTGCTCCATACGGCGTCTCATTTCATCGAACAGGGCGCGGCTCACATTCAGCTCCTCTAATGATTAACAGTCTTGTTTTTGACCCTGTCAGATTCGCCTTTGGGGGATAAGGACAGTAAGGGGGTCTCCAGGCGTCAGTATGCCTGATTCCTTTACAAAAATGGCAGTGTTATCATCTACTAATATATTTGTTAGAATGTTGTCGTTTAAACAGCGTTGGGCATTTTTTTCGTAAAGGTTCATCATTTTGTCAACTAGGTTATAGTAATAATTGAAGTGCCGCACTGCATCATGCTGTAGGCGTCATGGATAGCAACAGGCGTGGCAGGTGCAGGTGGACGAAGGCATATTCACCTGGAGGAACGTCGATCATGCGTAATATCGAACGAGTCACCTCAGTCAAAAGCGAGCTGCTCGATATCTTCATGAGCATGCAGGTCAATGAACATGCTGAACGCCAGCGCGTTTCCGCCCAGCGCAGCCTGCGCGCCCGGCGAGGTATCGAGCTGCATCGGGAGTTTCAGCAGCTTACCCAGGAAATCGAAGATCTGCCGGAACCTGAGCTGCATTAATCTTCCGCATCCTTTCCAAGGCCATCTGCCTGTTTCAGCCGGTGGCCCGCACATATGAAAAACGCCCTGTCATGGGTGAACCATGACAGGGCGCAGAAACGTTTTCACGCGTTCTGGTGTTAGATAAAGCCAGCAATGAAGACGGCTATCACTCCTATCGGCGCGATATAGCGGCCGATAATATTCCACACCCTGATACCGGTTGAGGACAGGCCCAGCTCTTTTTCCACGCTTTGGCGCTTCAGGCACCAGGCAACAAAGACGATGGCGCCCAGCCCGGTTAACGGCAACAGTATCTTGGCGGTGAAGGTGTCGAGCAGATCAAAGATATTCAGCCCCAGGAAGAGTACCTCCGACCACAGATTGAATGACAGCAGTGCCGCGACGCCCAGAAGCCAGACAGCTCCCCCGCTGATAACGGTGGCCGTCAGGCGGGATAGACCGGTGCGTTCTTCAAGCATTTCAACGGTGGGTTCCAGCAGTGAAATGGCCGAGGTCAGGGCTGCAAAGGTCAACAGCAGGAAGAACATCAGCCCCAGCACAATACCGCCGGTCATGTTGCCAAACGCAATTGGCAGCGTGACAAAGATCAGTCCCGGGCCTTCACCAGCACTCATGCCGTTGGCAAACACGATCGGGAAAATGGCCAGACCTGCCAGCAGGGCAATGGCGGTGTCAATAATGATCACCGTGCGCGCTGTGCTCAACAGGTTGACGTCTTCGCCCAGGTAGGAGCCGTAGGCCATCATGATACCCATGCCTAACGACAGAGTGAAGAATGCCTGCCCCATGGCAGCCAGTACGACGCCGCCATCCAGGGCGCCCCAGTCCGGGCTGAACATGAAGCCCAGGGCTTCACCGAAGTGGCCGGTAGTCATGCCGTAGCCAGCGAGAATCAGCATCAGGATGACCAATGCAGGCATCATGGAGCGGACGGCACTTTCAATACCCTGAGTAACGCCGCGGGCGACAATGCCCACTACCAGCAGCATGAAGGCGCTGTGCCACAGTAGCAAGGTACCCGGGCTGGCCAGCATATTGCTGAAAATGTCACCGATACTGTCAGCGTCCTGGCCTGTGAAAGTGCCGGTGACCGCATTCAGGGTATAGTTCAGCGACCAGCCGCCAATCACGCTGTAGAAAGACAGGATCAGGAACCCTGCCAGTATTCCACTGAACCCGATCAGCGCCCAGGACTTGCTGACGCCACTTTGCTTGGCCAGCGTCACCATGCTGTCGATAGGGTTTTGCTGGCCGCGACGACCGATCATCCACTCGGAAAGCAGAATAGGCATGCCGACCAGGGCGACACACGCCAGATAGACCAGTACAAAGGCAGCGCCCCCGCTATCACCTACCAGGTAGGAGAAGCGCCAGATATTGCCGAGACCCACCGCAGAACCTGCGGCCGCCAGCACAAAGGTCATTCGCGATGACCACTGTGCATGTGAATGTTTCGCCATACATCACCTGTTTAATAGTTGTGTTCGATTTGATAACGGCATATGTGTTGCATCATGGATGCGTAACATTGCGTATGCTGAACAGCAGGCCGGAATAAGTCGACAGCAACCGTCGAATAATCACTACTTTCCGAGCATGGCGGACAATTTATCCGATCAAAGGCAGGCTGGCCAGTGATCTCAACTGAAAAAAATAACTAGAAAAGATCAGCTTGCTTTTCGCCTGGAAAAGCACCTAAAGCGGCTAATCCGGTGTGGGCTGTGAGTTGTTGATACAGCCATCGCGCCATGGCGGGCGCATGGCGATTATCCGCGGTATGCACAAATAAGAAAGGGGTTTTCCCCTGATTTATCCACAAGGAAAGCTGTTTTATCCAGGCCGCGAAGTAATCAGAATTTATTTGTTTGTCAAGATGGCCAATAAAGCGTATGACCGGCTGACCAGCGGTGGAAAGCACGTGTAACGGGAGTCTGGGTTTTTCCTGCTGGGCGTGAGCAAGCCCCGGGCTATCCTCGGCCGAGGTAGCAAAGACCGGGCGGACATCAAGCATGACGCGGTTAGCTGAAAAAGTTATCAACAATCGGTTCAACGCTTGCTCAGCCGCCCCTTTATGAAAAAACGCTGGGTGACGGACTTCAACGGCACAGGGTAAATGGCGTGGCCATATAGTCAATAGTGCTTCCAGGCGAGGCATGTCACGAGGGCCAAAATCGCCCGGCAGTTGAATCATGGTAGGCCCCAGCTGATGATGAAGCGGTGCCAATGCGTCGAGAAAGTCCAGCGCAGCCTGCGGGTCAGCCAGGCGCTGTTCGTGGGTAATGGCTGCTGGCAACTTGAAGCAGAAGCGAAATGCACTGCGTGTCTGGCTCGCCCAGGCGTTCAGCGTTGACGTTGAAGGTGCTCCGCTATAAAACGTGGTATTGCCCTCAACGCTGGAAAAAACCGCTGAATAGTCACCTAGCAGGTTTGATCTGGCATGCTGAGGATAAAGGCTGCCGCACCAGTCCTGGTTGGCCCACATGGGTAAACCCAGATACAAAGGGAGTGTCATGGTGTGTCAAACGCCGGTTGAGGATGCATAAAGTCGGAGAGTCATTGGTGGATATGATAACAATAATCGGGGTCATGCTGGGTGGTGCCTTGGGGGGCATGCTGCGGTTATGGATCGGCAGCAGCGTCAGCCGTTATGCAAGTGGCGTTTTCCCGTGGGGCACGCTCACGGTCAACCTGACGGCGGCGCTGATGATGGGCGCTGCCTTTGGGATCTGGCAGGCATCGGGAGAGAACCCCGGAGCACTGGTTTGGGCCGTGATGGCGGCCGGTCTGTTAGGCGGATATTCCACGGTGTCAACGCTGAGCCTGCAGGTGCTGAGACTCTGGACGTACCACCCTGTGCTGGCGATCGTCTATCTTGTGGCCAGCCTTGGCGGTGGTCTGGCGATGATCGCCGGCGGCCATCTGGGGATTATGGCGGCGATAACCACATGAACCGCACGCTGATGATGTATCTCGCCGTCGGGGTGGGAAGTGGACTGGGTGCAGGCTTGCGCTACTGGATGTCGATGACGGCAATAGAGTTCTTTGGATCAGGATTTCCCTGGGCGACTCTGGGAGTCAACGTACTGGGATCAGCGCTGATCGTCTGGTTGTCCCGGGTGCGCTGGCAGGCATTCTGGGCGAGCGGTTTTTGCGGCGGCTTTACAACGTTTTCGCTGTTCAGCCTCGAAGTATGGGTGCTCTGGCAAGGGGAGCTACCCTGGTTGGCAGTGGTTTATCTTGGCGTCAGCGTCATGGGCTGGATCATGGCGGCAGGCTGGGTGCAGTACCTGATGGTGAAAAAAAACGGGTGCCGGTAAAGGCACCCGAAATATAAAACGACAGAATTTCGCTGAGAAGGTGGGCGTCAGGCTGATTTGGTGCTGTCCTTGGCGTCGACAACCTCGTCTGTCGCTGAAGATGTTCCCTCCGGCTGTTTGGGCTGTGGCAAGGAAGGCAGCGATTTGGCCAGCATTTCCACGCTCTGGCGATAGTAAAGCTGGCTCTTGTTATGTTCGCCAAGGCTTGCATACAGGCGCGCCAGCTCAGCACATACCACCCCGCTGGGACGCTGGCGTTGGCTGGCTTCGAAGTATTCCTGCGCCTTTTCCCACTTGCCGGTACGTAGCGACAGTCGACCGCAGGTCAGCAGCAACTCAGGATCATTTGGCCTTTCCTGCAGCCATTTTTCGGCCTTAACCAGTTGGCGGTTAGCATCCACGTTCAACAGGCCATAGCGGGTCACCAGGCGCGCATCCCAGTGATGGTCCAGAGAATGGTTGAGCAGCCGCTCGGCAATGGCATCTTCATCAGCCTGCACCAAGGCATCCGTATACAGGACGATCAGTTCAGTATTGCCACGCAGATAATCCGGCATATCCGCCCACAGGCTGCGAATTCGTTCGATATCGTCGGGATTTCTGGCCTCAAAAAGAATCATCTCGCGATAGGCGCGATATTCCAGCTGCTCGCGTTCCGTCGGAGAGATCAGCTTCTGGGCTGCCAGTCGGGGGATCAGACGACGCAGGCCGTCCCAGTCATTGACGCTCAGGTGCACCTGCTTGAGCAGCTTGAGCACCTGAGGATGGTTGGTCATCTTTTTGTCGAGACGGTTGAGGATCGCCAGGGCATCTTCAGGCTGCTGACGGTCAATCATCAGTTGAGCCTGCATCAGGCCAATAGCCGTATCAGCGCCATCGGTCGTCAGCTGAGCCTGGTTCAGGTGCTGCTGAGACTTGTCATGGTTGCCCTGGTAGTGGGCAGCCAGGGCGGCTGACAGATAGTTGACCAAGGGCGTGCTGGAATCATCTGCGGCCCGCACCAGGGTCTTCTCCGCTTTTTTCCATTTGCCATCGGTCAATGCCACCAGGCCATGAACAGTGCGTTTCATGGCACGGCGGTTGCGAGCCCGGCTGTTCCAGCTGCGAAAGCGCCCCATCGGACGAATAATGCCGGTCAGCAGGCGCAGCGCAAAATGCAAGGCAATGAAGGTGCCAAACAGAAGCACCAGACCAAACCAGAAGGACGTTTGCACCGAGGTATCACCAACGCGTACCAACCAGTAGCCGGGAACCGACATCATCAGGTGGCCGAAAAAGGCGCCAACGGCCAGACCGGCGATGATGAGGAGAACGAGTTTTCTCATGACTCACCTCCGCGCGATTCATAGCGGTTCTCGATGAATTCGGCCAGTGCCTGCTGTGAACGACTGATATCGGGCAGTTCAGGCGTCACATTGGTCTGCCTGATTTCTTCCAGACGGGAGATTACGCCCTGGGTTTCGCTGCGCGAGGTGTCGTAGTAACGGTTAAGCAGGTCAAGTGCCTTGTCAATGCCGGCTTCAAACAGCTCCTGTTCTTCTTTGAGGACTGCCAGCTGGGATTGCTCAAGAATCAGGCGCAGGCTCTGACGCAGATAGGACTCCTGCTCGGGCGTGATCAGCACTTCCATGGCTTCGTCGTGGCCACGCACAACCACCAGGTCTTTCAGCTCTTCACCAAAGCGTGCCAGCTGGCGTTGGAAAGTGCCGGTGGGCGGTTCTTCCATATTGGACGACACCGGCTGCTCCTCAACTTCCTGATCGAGGCGCAGAGTGGCAATGCGTTCCTGCTGGGCATTGAGCGCCAGATAGATGCCGGTGCGGTCGACGCGTGGAACAGCATCCAGGGCAGCCAGCTCACTGGCAATTTCACGCCGGACAGGGGTCAACGCCGGGTTGTCAGCGCTGTTAAGAACGCTGTCAGCCGTGCGCAGCAGGGCAGCAGCGCCTTCTACGTCGCGTTCCAGCTGCAGGCGCTGGTTGGCCAGGCGTAACAGGTAGGCGGCTTCGGCATGCAGCCATTCACGCTCATCGGCATCCTGCTCCTGGGATAATTGGTCGAGCACCTGATCAAGCGTGTCATTGACCTCAGAGCGATACTCGGAAAAGGCCTGCTGCATCTCGTTGGTGGTGCTTTCCAGCGCCTGATTACGCTCGGCTTCGCCACTTTCCAATCGCTCATTCAACTCGGCCAGGTCTGCCTGTGTAGCGCTGTTGTCAGTTTTCTGGGCAAGCTCATCAAGGCGTTGCTGCTGGTTCTCCAGGCGCTGCCAACCCTCCCAGGCAAGAAAGGCCAGGGCAACCGCCAGGACAACCACCAGCACAATGGCAAAAATGCCGCTTTTGCTGCCGCCGCCGCCACTGCCTTGCTGTGGGACTGCGTCAGTTGGGGTGCCTGCACCGGAAGCGGCAGCCGACGGGCTGGCAGTGGCGTTATCCTTGTTAGCGGCACTCCCTTTTGTAGTGGCACTATTGTTGGCAGCGCTATCTGTCTTGGCCGACTGGGTGCTGGCAGGCTGTGCAG
>NZ_VMQS01000018.1:0-27864 GCF_007625055.1 Halomonas sp. | reverse complement strand
CTATTGTTGGCAGCGCTATCTGTCTTGGCCGACTGGGTGCTGGCAGGCTGTGCAGCACTTTGGCTGCCCTTGGCTGAATTCTGCTGGCCGCTCGGCTTGGAAGACGTGTTAGCACTGCCTTTGCCACGACGCTGTTGCTGATTGGCCGTCTTTGCTGAAGACGCAGACGATGACGATGTCGCGTCACTCTGCGAAGCCTCGGCAGGCGTCTTCTGTGCGTCATCCTGATCGTTTGTTTGTTTGCTCATCTGTCGCTAGCCCTTGTTAAGTTCCTTGATCGACATCGGCACCCGGTGGGTTGCAGGTGCGAGTCAACGCGGCTGTCAGTGCAGCCGGAGTTGCTCCCGTTGCCACCGTTGGGGCGCAAAACCCCAATTCTGCCGCTAGTGTAGCTAAACGGCGACTGGAAACGATTAGCGGTTGGTTCAAGGCTGCCTGATTGCACCATTTTGCCAGATGTTGCAGCTGTTCGCCGCTGGTAACAATCAACGCCTGAAAATTTCCTGATTCAAGTCGTGCCATGCCGCTGGGATCCGGCGGCTGATAACGCCGCTGATACACGCTGGCGCGGGTCACACGGGCACCGCGGGCGCGCAAGGTATCCGCCAGAAGATCACGACCGCCCTCGCCTGCGACAATCAGCACCTTCTGCTGGTCGACCTGCTGCAATGATGGTAACGCGAGTAAAGCCTCACTGGTATCCTCATTGCGTTCTGCCTCAGGGACGTGCACCTGAACGCCGAGCTGTTGATGTAATATGTCAGCGGTGCCCTGCCCAACGCAATAATAATCAATGCCGGCTGGTAGTTGCGGCCAGTAACGATCCAGCGCCTCTTCAAGGCAGTGGGCTGCAAACGGACTGATAACGATAACTTTACGGAACTGATCAAAATCCAGCCAGAGTGAACGCAATTCAGCGTTTTCCGGCAGTGGCTGCAGCGTCAGCGTGTTCAGGTGCTCAACATTGAAACCCTGCTGCCGAAGTGTATCGGCCAGCATCTCGCCACGCTCGCCGGGGCGCAAGATCAGCACAGGAGCCATCACTGCGCGCCATACACCTCGGCAAGAATATCGCCTGCGCCCTGTTCCAGCAGTTCCTCGGCAACCCTGATACCCAGTGCTTCCGGTTCATGCATGGAGCCTTTGCTGTCAGCACGCAGTACTTCAGTGCCTTCGGGGTTGCCGACCAGGCCGCGCAACCACAGGGTTTCAGCATCCGTGTCGAGCACGGCGTGGCCCCCAATGGGTACCTGGCAACCCCCTTCCAGGCGGGTGTTCATGGCGCGTTCGGCGCGCACCCGGGTGGCTGTATCCGGGTCATCCAGCGGGGCCAGCAGTGCGATAAGTTCGGGATCATGCAGTCGACATTCGATACCCAGAGCACCCTGACCACAGGCAGGCAAGCAGATTTCTGGCGGTAGTGCCTGGGCTATCCGTGCCTCCAGACCAAGGCGCTTGAGCCCCGAAGTCGCCAGGATAATGGCATCAAATTCACCGTCATCAAGCTTGCCCAGACGGGTCTGAACGTTGCCACGCAGATTCAGGATCTCAAGATCCGGACGGCGTTCACGTAGTTGTAGCCCACGACGCAGGCTGGCGGTGCCGATACGTGCCCCTTCCGGGAGTTCATCAACGTGATGGTAGTGATTGGAGACAAAGGCATCCGTGGGGTCGGCACCTTCAAGTATTACCGATAGACCCAGACCTTCAGGAAAATGCATCGGTACGTCTTTCATGGAATGCACGGCAATGTCGGCGCGCCCGTCCAGCATGGCTTCCTCGAGCTCCTTGACGAACAGACCTTTGCCGCCGATCTTGGAAAGTGGCGTGTCGATAATCTTGTCGCCCTTGGTGGAGAGTGCGACCAGCTCGACGTCCAGGCCGGGGTGGAACGCTATCAGGCGATCACGTACATGCTCAGCCTGCCACATGGCCAGCTGGCTCTTGCGCGTGGCGATACGCAGCTTGGTGATGGATTGCACGTTTTTCTCCCTAGTCGCCATGACGGCGTATGAAAACAATAATCCCTATTATCATAAAGCACTCGACAGCCAAGGAAAAATCCCGCTTGCAGACATGCCGCTGATAAGGGCGACTCTGGTACACTTTCTGCCAACGATTATTTCAATGTTCAAGCAGGATACTGTTGTCATGAGTCAAACCACCAATCAATCCTGGGGCGGTCGCTTCAGTGAACCTACTGATGCTTTTGTAGAGCGCTTCACCGCTTCGGTCACTTTTGATCAGCGCCTGGCGCATCAGGACATTCAAGGGTCTATCGCGCATGCCACCATGCTGACCCGCATCGGGGTGTTGACGGATGACGAGCGTGAGGCGATTGTTCAGGGGCTGATTGAGATCCGTAGCGAAATTGATGCCGGTGAGTTTGAGTGGTCAGTGCCCCTTGAAGATGTGCATATGAACATTGAAGCGCGGCTGACCCAGAAAATCGGCATTGTTGGTAAAAAGTTGCATACCGGCCGTTCGCGTAATGATCAGGTAGCGACCGATATTCGCCTTTTCATGCGTGATGCCGTGGATGTGATTGAAGGTGAGCTGATTCGTCTGCGTGAAGGGCTGGTAGAGCTGGCCGACCGTGAAGCTGACACCATCATGCCTGGCTTTACGCACCTGCAGACCGCGCAGCCGGTTACTTTCGGCCATCATCTGCTGGCCTGGCAGGAAATGCTGGCACGTGACCATGAGCGCCTGCTGGATTGCCGTAAGCGCATCAATGTGTTGCCCTTGGGAGCTGCCGCTCTGGCCGGCACTACCTACCCGATTGATCGTCATATGAGTGCTGAACTGCTGGGCTTTACGCGACCGGCTGAAAATTCTCTGGATGCCGTGTCGGATCGCGATTTTGCGATTGAATTTACCAGCGTTGCCAGCCTGCTGTTGATGCACCTGTCGCGAATGAGCGAAGAATTGGTGCTATGGACCAGCGCCCAGTTTGATTTTATCGACCTGCCGGATCGCTTCTGCACGGGTTCTTCCATCATGCCGCAGAAGAAAAATCCGGATGTGCCGGAGCTGGTGCGCGGCAAGACAGGCCGTGTCTACGGCCACCTGATCAGCCTGTTGACCCTGATGAAGTCGCAGCCGCTGGCCTACAACAAGGATAATCAGGAAGACAAGGAGCCGCTGTTTGATGCGGTAGATACGCTGCGCGACTGCCTGAAAGCCTTTGCTGACATGATTCCGGCCATTGAGCCCAAAAAGGCCAACATGTTTGAGGCGGCACGCAAGGGCTTCTCAACGGCAACGGATCTGGCCGATTATCTGGTACGTAATGGCGTAGCTTTTCGCGATGCCCATGAAATTGTCGGGCAGTCCGTCGCTTATGGCCTCAAGGAAGAAAAAGACTTGTCAGAAATGACCCTGGAAGAGCTGCAGCAGTTTTCTGACAGCATCGACGCCGATGTTTTTGAGGTGCTGACCCTGGAAGGCTCGGTGGCGGCACGTAACCATATTGGCGGTACCGCACCGGATCAGGTTCGCGCCGCCGCGCAGCGGGCGCGCGAAGTGCTGCAAACGCTTAAGGATCAGCCGTGAACAAACGTCGCATCGCGCCGCGCTTCATCGGCGTCGCGCTGGCTGGGCTTCTGGCCAGCCTGTTAATTGCCGGATGTGGCCAGAAAGGGCCACTGCATTTGCCTGAAGCGGACTCATCCGAAGCGCCCGCCGCCGAGCAGGAGGAATAATGGATCACTTTAACTATCGCGATGGCGTACTCTACGCCGAAGACGTACCGCTATCGCGGATTGCCGCAGAGCATGGTACGCCGTGTTATATCTATTCCAAGGCGACGTTGGCGCGTCACTTCCGAGCCTATACAGAAGCGCTTGGCAGTCATCCTCACCTGATCTGTTACGCCGTCAAGGCCAATTCCAACCTGGCCGTGCTGGGCCTGCTGGCGCGCTTGGGGGCAGGGTTTGATATTGTCTCGGTCGGCGAGTTGGAGCGCGTGATGAAAGCCGGCGGCGATCCTGCCAAGGTGGTATTTTCCGGCGTTGCCAAGCAGGCCGGCGAGATGGTTCGTGCCCTGGAAGTGGGCATCAAATGCTTCAATGTCGAATCCCGCCCTGAGCTTCAACGCCTCAATGCGGTGGCCGGTGAGCTGGGCAAGCGGGCACCGGTCTCCCTGCGGGTCAACCCGGATGTGGATGCGGGCACACACCCGTATATTTCTACCGGCCTGAAAGATAACAAGTTCGGCATTCCGGTTGATGAAGCGCTGGAGGTCTATGAACTGGCAGCCAGCCTGCCACACCTTGATGTGGTGGGTATGGACTGCCATATCGGCTCACAGTTGACCGAAACGGCCCCTTTCATGGATGCCCTGGAGCGTCTGCTGGTGTTGATGGACAGGCTGCGTGAGCGTGGTATCGAGCTTGATCATCTGGATCTGGGCGGTGGCCTGGGCGTTCCGTATCGCGACGAAAAGCCGCCTCAGCCCTTTGACTATGCCAGTCAGCTTCTGGCACGTCTTGCCCGCTGGGCAGGCGGGGAAAAGCTGACGCTGCTGTTCGAGCCTGGCCGTTCGATCTCGGCCAATGCCGGCGTAATGCTGACCCGGGTTGAATTTCTCAAGCCGGGGGAGACCAAGAACTTTGCCATTGTTGATGCGGCAATGAATGACCTGATTCGTCCAGCACTTTATCAGGCCTGGCAGGCGATTATCCCGGTGGATACTCGTGAAGCGCGGGATAGCGCACTTTATGATGTGGTGGGGCCGGTGTGTGAAACCAGTGACTTTCTGGGCAAGGAGCGGGAGCTGGCGATTGCCGAGGGGGATCTGCTGGCGGTGCGTTCCGCCGGTGCCTACGGCTTTGTGATGGCCTCCAACTATAACAGCCGCCCGCGGCCTGCCGAACTGATGGTGGATGGCGACGCTTGCCATGTGGTGCGCGCCCGTGAGCGATTGGAAAGCCTGTGGGAGGGCGAATCGCTGCTGCCTGGCGGTATTGGAGAAGCCTGATGCTGTTACACTTCACAAAAATGCACGGCCTGGGCAATGATTTTGTCGTGGTGGATCTGGTGACCCAGCGGGCGCGTATTTCGCCTGCTCACATCCGCCAGC
Organism: Halomonas sp.; assembly: GCF_007625055.1. Classification (GTDB taxonomy): domain Bacteria; phylum Pseudomonadota; class Gammaproteobacteria; order Pseudomonadales; family Halomonadaceae; genus Vreelandella. Next base: position 22,781 of record NZ_VMQS01000018.1, on the reverse strand, counting down.
TGGCTGATCGGCGTTTTGGTATCGGTTTTGACCAGTTACTGATGGTTGAGCCTCCTCGTGATCCCACAATGGATTTCCGCTATCGTATTTTCAACGCTGACGGCAGCGAAGTGGAAAACTGTGGCAACGGCGCCCGCTGTTTTGCGCGTTTTGTGCGCGATCAGCGCCTGACCCATAAGCGCGATATTCACGTCGAAACGGCGGGAGGTCCCTTGCTCCTCAAGGTGCAGCATGACGGCATGGTGCGCGTTGATATGGGGCGGCCACGCTTCTCGCCTGCAGTGGTACCCTTTGAGGCAGCCGGAGACCAGCCCTTGCATACCTTGCAAGTCGGTGAGGAAATGCTCTCGATCAGCGTGGTATCCATGGGCAACCCCCATGCAGTGCTGGAGGTCGATGATGTGGCGTCGGCGCCGGTTGAGCGGCTTGGCCCGGCGATTGAAGCGCACCCACGTTTTCCTCGCAAGGTGAATGCCGGCTTCATGCAGGTTGTTTCAGCTAACCGGATCCGCCTGCGGGTCTTTGAGCGCGGCAGCGGTGAGACGCTGGCCTGTGGCACGGGGGCCTGCGCCGCGGTGGCCAGTGGCATTCGTCAGGGGTTGTTAAAAAGCCCGGTAACAGTCGAGCTGCCCGGTGGCGAGCTGTCGATTGAATGGCCGGACCCCGAAGCTGCCTTGATCATGGTGGGTCCCGCCACTCGAGTATTTGATGGGCGTGTTGTCCTTAATTGAGCCCGGCGTTGTCGCACAATAATGAAAATGGATTGAAAGGGAGAACGGTGATGTCTCAAGCCCCTGAACCGCGTAAGACGCTCGACCCTGAACAGGTAGCGTTCTGGCTGGCCCGCCATCCCGATTTTTTTGTCGGCCGGGAAGGCCTTTTGCAGCAGCTCAAGGTGCCTCACCCCAATATTAATGGGGCAGCGGTTTCGCTACTGGAACGGCTGGTAGTGGATCTGCGCCATCGCGCCGAATCCGCAGAGGGGCGCCTGGAGCAGTTGCTGGACACCGCCCGACATACAGAAACCCAGTACCGTCGCCTGCGCGAAACCCTGCTGGCGCTGGTAGACGCAGAGGATCGCGACATGCTCGCCCAGGCGCTGGCAACCCAGATGAGCGAACGCTTTGCCACCCCGGCGCTGGCGCTGTGGTGCCCTGCAACGCTCAGCGATACAGAGCCCACCCCGCCACAGCCACCCCGCCATGTTCTGGACCAACATACCAGTACGCGTCTGGCAGCCTTGCTGGATGGTCGCACCAGCCGCTGCGCCAAGCTGGGCGTCAGCGACTGGAAGTGCCTGTTACCGCATGTGGCTGCGCCTAAAAAGGCTGGCTCCTGCGCCGTTACCCGGCTGAGTGCGGGTGAGCCGCTAGGCTACCTGCTGCTGGCAAGCCCGGATCCGGAACAGTATCGTGCCAGCATGGACACCTTGTTCACCGAATACCTGGGTGATATCACTGCGCGGCTCCTGGTGCGCCTGGGGCCAGGCAACTGATAAGCCTATCAGGAGACGATGTGACGGCATTGAGCGCACAAGTCGACGCCTTCCTGGCCTCACTGGCCCGGCATGCAAGCCCAGCTACGCTGGATGCCTATCGCCGCGATCTCGCAGCGCTTCAGGCATTTGCCCAGGCGCAGGGGATTGATGATGCAGCGCAATTGAACATGGCCAACCTGCGCGCTTTTCTGTCCAGTGAGCGAAGTCGGGGCATGGCCGCGCGAAGCCTGGCCCGGCGGCGCGCGGCGCTGTCACGCTTTGCTGAGGATTGTGTGACACAGGGTATTCTGGCCGATAATCCGGTAACTCTGCTGCGTACACCCAAAGCGCCCAGCCATTTGCCGCGCCCGCTGGATGTTGATGTGCTGGCCCGTTGCCTGGATACGCCTCATGATCAGTCACCCTTGGCCTGTCGTGATCAGGCAATGCTGGAATTGCTCTATTCCAGCGGCCTTCGCCTGGCAGAGCTAGCGGCTCTTGAACCTGGGGATCTGGATCAGCAGCGCGTCAGGGTGATGGGCAAAGGCGCCAAACCACGCCAGGTGCCGGTAGGGCGACGTGCACAGGCGGCTCTGTCGGCCTGGATGCCACATCGGCATATGCTGGCCAAGGCGGATGAAACGGCTCTTTTTGTCAGCCAGCGCGGGCAGCGGCTGGGGCACAGGGCGATTCAGAAACGCCTGTCACAGCTGGCCGTCGCGCGTGGTTTGCCTGAGCATTTACATCCGCACCGCTTGCGCCATTCATTTGCCAGCCATCTGCTCGAGTCCAGCCAGGATTTGCGCGCGGTGCAGGAGCTGCTGGGTCACGCCAATCTGTCCACTACCCAGGTGTACACCCGGCTGGATTGGCAGCACCTGGCCGCCAGCTATGACGCCGCGCACCCGCGTGCCCGTCGCCATTCCAAGTACCTTGATACTCCCCCTGAGGCATAAGCATGTTGCAAGCAATCACCTTCGATCTGGATGACACCCTGTGGGACAACCACGGTGTCATGGCGCGTACCGAAGAGGGACACTATCGCTGGCTGCTGGAGACCCTGGAAACCTGGCTGGCGGCGCGTCAGCTAGCGCCGCTGGGGGTGAACTATGCAGAGGGCCTGGCGGATTATCTGGCGCGGCGCCAGCAATTGGTGGCTGAGGTGCCAGAGCGACGCGGCGATTTTACCTGGTTACGCCTGCGTGCCCTGGAAGCCCAGCTGGAGGCTAGCGGGCTTGCGCGCAGTACGGCCCTGATGTGGGCCGCGGCGGCCATGAACGAATTTCACCGTCTGCGTGTACAGGTGACCCCGCACCCCGAAGTCGCTCCCTTGTTGAGTAACCTGCGTCAGCGTTACCGGTTGGCTGCTATCACTAACGGCAATATCCACTTACAACGTCAGCCGCTGGCCGAGTATTTCCCCATCGCCATTGCGGCAGGAGAGTTACTAGCTCCCAAGCCTGACCCGAGGCCTTTCCTGGCCGCGCTTGACCGGCTTGGGGTAGCACCGGCGCAGGCGCTGCATGTTGGCGATTCCTGGGAAGAGGATGTACTGCCTGCCCAGCGCCTGGGGATGCAGGCCGTCTGGGTCAGTGAAACGGCTGATCAGGCACTGCCAGAGCGAGTCGAGCGGATTGCTCATGTAAGGGAATTGGCCGAGTTGCTGACCTGGCTTGAAAAACGCGGTTTGTAAAAAGAGGTTAGATGTCTTTGGGCAGTGCCAACCACTGGTCCAGGCGTTGAGAAAGGGTTGTGATGCCGTCTTTTTTCAGCGCTGAAAAAAGCTGCACAGACACCAGATCTTCCCATTCGCGCAGTTGCGAACGAACTTTTTGCAGGGATGCATTGGCGGGGCCTTTCTTCAGCTTATCGGCTTTTGTGAGTAGAATATGCACTGGCATTTCACGCTCATCGGCAAATCCCAGCATCATCTGGTCAAATTCGGTTAATGGATGTCGGACGTCCATCAGGAGAACCAGGCCACGCAGGGTATGGCGACCGCGTAAATAACCAGCCAGGTGGTGCTGCCACTCCAGCTTGACGGCCTCAGGTACCTTGGCGTAACCATAGCCGGGTAGGTCAACCAGCCGCTGGGAAGTCCCGTTCATCAGGCCGAAGTAGTTGATCAGCTGAGTACGTCCGGGTGTACGAGAGGTTCTGGCAAGCGCTTTTTGATGGGTAAGAGCGTTGATCGCACTGGACTTTCCGGCATTCGAACGGCCTGCAAAAGCCACCTCAGTGCCACTGTCTTCAGGGCATTGAGCCAGGGTCGGAGCGCTGGTCAAAAAGCGCGCCGTGGTATAGTTAAGAGCCGGAAAAGAAGCGGGAGATTCAGTCATCGTGGACATCCTGGCGAAAATAAAGCGCTAAAAAGCGCCGTGAAGCGTAACATGAGGACGAAAAATACCCCTAAAGCAGGTCATGACTTGCATTCCCGCCGCTGGGGTGATTCGTTATAATATGGTTTGATTATATCTGCGACCTAGGGCGCTAGTGTACCATCGCGCTCTAACCGCCAGCGACAATTCAGTCCGTGTCTTATCACCTGGCTGTCGCGGCAGACAGAGCTGACCCTGGTAGTGTGCTGAACCCGGGCAGCGCCCGGGGTGCGTACCAGTCACCAACTAACGGCATAGTGGAACAGCAATGAGAAAGTTACTGGCAGTCCTAGCAATTACCATGGGTGCCGTTGGCACCGTTCAAGCCCAATCAGAAGATCTACGATCTAACGCTGACCCGAGTGCCGGCGAAGAAATGGCGGCAAGCTGTGCAGCGTGTCACGGCCAGGAAGGTATCAGTTCCGTAGGTTCTTTCCCTAACCAGGCAGGTCAGCAGATGTCCTATCTGGCCAAGCAGATCATGGATATTCGCGATGGCCACCGCGAAGTCGCCCAGATGGCCGGGCAGGTGGACGACTTTTCCGATCAGGATGCCTGGGATGTCGCTGCTTACTTCGCCGAAATGGAGCCCAACATTGGTCAGGCCGAAGATGATGCCGAGCTTCTGGCACGTGGCCAGGAACTGTATCGTGCAGGCGATATTGGTCTAGGCATTCCGGCGTGCTCATCCTGCCACTCGCCAACGGGACAAGGCCTGGGCACGGCCGTTTATCCAGCGCTTTCGGGCCAGCACGCTGAATATACGGTATCGACCCTGCAGGATTTTGCCGCAGGCGAACGTCACAATGACCCCAATGCCATCATGCGCGATATCGCCTCCAAATTGAGTGACCGCGACATGGAAGCCGTGGCTAACTATGTACTGGGTCTGCACTGACGATCCAACGCTGCAGTTTTCAACAAGCGCGCTCTTCACGAAGACGAGCGATCAGAAGTGAACCATAAGGCTGCTGGAGCGGTCTTATGGTTTGTTTTGTATGCAGGTTTATCGGTCATTTGCTGAGTGGAGAAAATTGATGATGCTAAAAGCGCTGATGGTAGCGGCGACGGGGCTGGTCTTTTCAACGGTGGCAGGAGCTCAGGAACTGGTCGAAGGCCAGCACTATGAGCGTCTGGAAAGCCCGGTGGAAACCGTGGTGGATGAGGGTCAGATCGAGGTAACCGAAGCCTTCTGGTTCGGCTGCCCGCATTGCTATCGCCTACAGTCATCCGTCACTGACTGGTATGAAACCCTTGAGGATGATGTCCGTGTGGTCAAGCTGCCGGCCACCATGGGTGGTGACTGGAACACCCATGCTACCGCTTTCTATGCAGCTGAGCAGCTCGGCATTGAAGAGGACCTGCATGCCGATTTCTTTACTGCCATTCATGAAGACGGTCAGGCATTGAATGACACTGACGATATTGCGGCCTTTTTTGCCAACTACGGGGTGACAGAAGACGACGCCCGTGATGCCTTGACGTCCTTTGGTGTACGCAGTGACGTTAACAGTGCCAATGGTCGTATGCGCGATATGCAGTTGATGGGGGTGCCGGCACTGATTATTGATGGCCAGTACCTGGTATCGCCCAGCAGTGCAGGTAGCCTGGATAATATGCCTCAGATTGCCGAGACGCTGATTGCCCGTATTCGTGAAGAGCGTGCCGAGTGATTGAGTCTGAATGATCAAGCCAGGAAGACGTTCTGAACGGAGTGCCTGCCCCCATGAGCCAACTGGATGCCCGGTTACCATCGTTTGCTGATGGCCACCTGCGTCTGCTGACATTCAACCTGCAGGTGGGGATCCAGACGTCTGCCTATCATCATTACCTGACCCGAAGCTGGCAGCATCTTCTTCCCCAGCGCGAGCGCAATCAACGCCTTGAATTGATCAGCGAAGTGCTGGGACGTTTTGATATCGTAGGCCTGCAGGAAGTGGATGGCGGCAGCTTCCGCTCCGGGCGTGTCAATCAGGTGCGCTACCTGGCAGAACGTGCGGGCTTCCCGAATCATTTCCAGCAGCTCAACCGTAATCTCGGCAAGATCGCCCAGCACAGCAACGGCCTGCTGTCGCGCCTTAAACCGACGCGGCTGGAAGAACACCGTTTACCCGGTACCCTGCCTGGGCGTGGTGCCATTCACGCCCGCTTCGGAGAAGGGCCTGATGCGTTGCATATTTTTGTTGCCCACCTTGCCCTTAGTCATCGGGGGCGTACCCGCCAGCTCAATTATCTGAGCGATCTGATTACCCCGCTGCGCCATGTGGTGGTCATGGGCGATCTGAACTGCACGCCGGAGCAGATTCATGCCCATGCACGTTTCAGCGAGTCCCTGCCGCTGCATCCCGTCAAGCCGTTGCTCAGCTATCCTTCCTGGCAGCCTCGCCGTGCGCTCGATCATATTCTGCTTTCGCGCAGCCTGGAAGCGGCGGAAGTGCAGGTGCTGGATCATCTGTTTTCTGACCATCTGCCGCTGGCAGTGGACCTTCCTCTGCCAGCAGAGTGCCTGGAAACTCTGAAAACAAGCTGCCCTGCCAGAGCATAGGCAGACGACGCTGCGTTGACCACGCGAATGCTGCGTGGATTGTTAACACTGCATTCTGTACCTGGATGAGGTATGGTCTCAGGCGCTGATTTTTCCTGACGCTGGATACGAGACGCTGCCCATGTCCCAGACTTCACAACTCCCCCCTTTGGTGCGCGCGCTGGATAGTGCCTCAGAGTGGTTCGGCCGCAGCCTGGCCTGGCTGATCATCCTGATGATGCTGATTCAGTTTGCCATTGTACTGCTACGCTACGTTTTTTCGGTCAACAGTGTCTTCATGCAGGAGCTGGTGATGTATATGCATTCGGCTGTCTTTATGCTCGCCGCTGCCTACACGCTTCGCCATGACGGACATGTGCGGGTTGACATCTTCTATCGCAAGATGGCGCCTCGCCGACAGGCGCTGATCAACCTGTGCGGTATCGTCTTCCTGCTGATGCCGGTCATGGTATTCATCATTGTTTCCAGTCTGGGTTACGTCGGTAACTCATGGCGAATTCTGGAAACCTCACCTGATTACGGGGGCATTCCTGCGGTGTTTTTGCTTAAGACCCTGATTCCATTATTTGCCCTTTTCATGCTCATACAGGGCGCCGTTGAGCTGGTGCGCAATGCCTACATCCTGACGGGCCGGATTGTACCGCCCTCGACAGGTGACGAGCATCTGGAGGAGCGCATCTGATGCTGGAATTCATGCCGCTCATTCTGTTTGCCGTCATCTGTATTGTCCTGATGTTTGGCTTCCCGGTTGCGTTTTCGCTATCGGGCACTGCTCTGGTATTTGCAGGCCTCGGTCTCGGGCTTGAAGCCATGGGCGTGGATGCCAACTTTGACGGCGGTTATCTTGCCGCGCTGCCCAACCGGCTATACGGCATCATGACCAACACTACCCTACTGGCAGTGCCGCTGTTCGTGCTGATGGGAGTGCTGCTGGAAAAATCCAAGGTCGCTGAAACGCTCCTGGATGCCATGGCACTGCTGTTTGGTTCCCTGCGCGGCGGCCTGGGTATTTCGGTCACCCTGGTCGGCATGCTGATGGCGGCATCAACCGGCATTGTCGGCGCGACTGTGGTGACCATGGGGCTGATGTCGTTGCCGACCATGCTCAAGCGCAATTACTCCATGTCGCTGGCCACGGGCACCATCTGTGCCACGGGAACCCTGGGCCAGATTATTCCGCCGTCCATTGCCCTGGTACTGCTGGGTGACGTCCTGTCCTCCGCCTATCAACAAGCCCAGCTGGATATGGGGATCTTCAGTCCCAAGACTGTTTCAGTAGGCGATCTGTTCATGGGTGCCCTGGTGCCTGGCATGATTCTGGTGGTGCTGTATATGCTGTATATCGCGGCGACCGCCTGGCTGCGCCCGCATACGGCACCGCCTGCGGATCGTCAGGAACTGATGGATGAGCTTGGCCATACCTCCGGCATCGGCTGGCTGCTGCTCAAGGGCCTGGTGCCGCCTGTGGTGCTGATTGTTGCCGTGCTGGGCTCCATCCTGAGTGGTTTTGCCACGCCGACCGAAGCCTCCGCTGTGGGTGCCTTTGGCGCTCTGGTGCTGGCATTGGCCTACCGCCAGCTTGACATTGCCACGCTGAAAGATGTCCTGCGCTCCACAACCCACGTCACCACCATGGTGTTCATGATCCTGATTGGGGCGGCACTGTTTTCGCTGGTCTTCCGTGCCTATGGCGGCGAGCACATGGTCACCGAGCTGTTTGAAGGCATGCCGGGCGGTGTGATCGGGGCAACCATCATCGTGATGCTGGTGATCTTCCTGTTGGGCTTTATTCTTGATTTCATTGAGATAACGTTTGTCGTGGTGCCGATTGTCGGGCCTATTCTGCTGGCCATGGGGCTGGATCCGATCTGGCTGGGCATCATGATTGCGATCAACCTGCAAACCTCATTTTTGACACCGCCTTTTGGCTTTGCGCTATTTTACCTGCGCGGTGTTGCGCCGCCATCAGTGCCCACATCGGCGATCTATCGCGGTGTCATTCCGTTCATCCTGATTCAGCTGGGGATGCTGCTGATGCTGTCCTTCTACCCGGAACTGGCGACCTGGCTACCCAGCCAGTTTGGCTAGACCGTCTTGGATTGAATATTGAAGTGCCAAGCAGAGAGCTCATTGGACTGAGTTGAAAGCAGAGGCTGCTATCAACGCTGCCCCATGGCAAGCTTGACGGGGATCAAGATGGTGCATTTTAATTTTAGTTAACCACCTGCTGCACTCTCATGCAGCAGGTGATGATTATCTGGCGCCAGGTGTACGTGACTATCCGGTAACGTACACATCACCCGAAAAACACTGAAAACAAGGGGTTTATATGCAAGTTAAAACACTGACAGCAGCCGTTGCCATGACCACCGCCATGTCTACAGGCATGCTGGTCGTATCCAGCCTGGACAATCAGGCCCAGGCGCAGGAAACTTTCAGCTGGAAAATGGTCACCTCGTGGCCGAAAAACTTTCCGGGTGTCGGCCAGGGGCCAGAGCGCCTGGCAGAGCTGGTTGACGAAATGTCAGATGGCCGTCTGACTATCGAAGTCTTTGGAGCTGGCCAGCTGGTGCCGGGCTTTGAGGTGTTTGATGCTGTCTCCGATGGCACGGCAGAGCTGGGTCATTCGGCCTCTTACTACTGGAAAGGCAAAGCGCCCGAAGCCCAGTTTTTCGCCGCTGTACCGTTTGGCATGAATGCTCAGGAAATGAATGCCTGGCTGCACTTCGGCGGCGGTATGGAGCTATGGGACGAAGTCTATGAGCCCTTTGGGGTGGATGTCATGGTGGCAGGCGCTTCGGGTGTGCAGATGGGCGGCTGGTACAACAAGGAAATCAACTCCCTTGACGACCTTGATGGCCTGAAAATGCGCATGCCAGGCCTGGGTGGCGAAGTCATGAGCCGTATGGGCGTAGCGATCGTCAACATGCCGGGCGGTGAAATTTTCACCTCGCTGCAATCCGGTGCCATTGATGCCACCGAGTGGATTGGCCCCTACAATGATCTGGCGTTTGGCCTTCATCAGGCGGCCGACTATTATTACTATCCGGGCTGGCATGAGCCGACGGTCATGTTTGAAACCATTGTCAACGAAGAGGCACTGGACGAACTGCCGGCCGACCTGCAGGCGATCCTGACCACGGCGGTGCGTGACATCAACGCCAACGTGCTGGATGAATATACCGCCCGTAACAACGATGCACTGGAAACCCTGGTCAACGAGCATGACGTTGAACTGCGCCGCATCCCTGATGATGTTCTGGCTCAGGCCCGCGAACACTCCCAGGAAGTGGTTGCTGAGCTGGCAGAATCCAGCGATCTGGCCGCCCGTATCCATGAGTCCTACAGCACCTTCCAGGACAAGGTGGTCAACTACCATGCCATTTCCGAGCAGGCGTACTACAACGCCCGTAACCCGGAAGGCGATACCACCGAATAAGTCTTTCGGCGGTAATAAACACGGCTGCCTGCGGGCGGCCGTTTTTTTATCTGGCTACTTTTATCTCTATCTATTTACTATATCTGGATATCATGTGCCGCCGGTTTCTAGGCTGGCCTTCAATCGGGTGGTGAACAAGGATCTCTTATGGCAACTCAACGGGTATCTTCGGGTGCGTCATCAATCAACAATGTCTTGACCATTGCGGGCTCTGACCCTTCCGGTGGGGCAGGCATTCAAGCAGACCTGAAGACCTTTTCGGCCCTGGGCACCTACGGTACCAGTGTGATCACCGCCCTGACGGCGCAAAATACCCAGGGAGTGCGCGGTGTCTTTCCCGTGCCGGCATCATTTATTGCTGAACAGATGGCCACCCTGCTGGATGACGTGACGCTGGATGCGGTGAAAATCGGCATGGTCGCCAGCCGTGACGTGGCTGAAGTGATTGCCGACTGCATAGGGCATCGGCGCCCGCGCTGGGTGGTGCTGGATCCGGTCATGGTAGCGAAAAGCGGTGATGTGCTGGTGGATGATGCAGGGATTCAGGCGGTGCGCGACATCCTGATACCGCTGGCTGATGTAATCACCCCTAACCTGCCAGAAGCTGCGGTATTGCTGGGCGGCAGTACGCCTGAATCAACCGCTGAGATGGAAGCTGCCATGCCCGGGCTGTGTCGTCTGGGGGCGCCTTATGTGATGCTTAAAGGTGGCCATTTACAAGGCGGTGACTGTTCAGACCTGCTGGCGACGCCGAATAGTACTACCTGGCTACCGGCGCCGCGCCTGGCAATTGATAATCTTCACGGTACGGGGTGTTCGCTGTCATCGGCCATTACCGCCTGCCTGGCCAACCAGCCCAGTGAGGCGCCGGTGGAAGAAGCCGTTCGTGCCGCCAAGCAGTGGTTGCATGCTGCGCTGCAGGCCAGTACACGGCTTGATGTCGGCCAGGGCCGAGGCCCCGTGCATCATTTCCATGAATGGTGGTGAGTCGTAGGGTGGATGCCCGGCGTCATCCGCCATTCACTCGGCTCGCTTTAAACGATGAAATTCAGGGCGGATGAACGACGCAATCCACCTTTTTCTCGGTGATTGGACGAAGTATGAACGGCGCCGCGTGGATTGAATGGGTCTATTTTATGCGGAACTTATACGCTGAATAATGGTAAGTATAGGAGTCTCTCATTCCCGTTGGTGGAGGTTGTATGTGGATTCATAAACGTCTAGCCGCTTGGCTGGTAGCCGGATTGCTTCTGGCGGCAACCGCAATGGCACAGGCGGAAAGCGTCACCGAAAAGGGCGAATCTTTCAGCCGTACGGTAGAGGAAAATGGCCAGCGCTATGAGCTGTTAGGTACGGGTGTTTTCAAGTACATGATCTGGACGGCCTATGCGGGGGCCTATTACCAGGGTGAAGGCGTCACGGATCCTCAGCCGCTGAGTGATGTGCCAAGACGTCTGGAGCTGGCGTATTTCCATGATATTGACGCTGAGGATTTCGCCGATGCCACGCTGGAGACGATTCAGAAAAATCTGACAAAGTATGAATTCGATCAGATCAAAGAAGACATCGAGGCCTTGAACGCTCGTTACCGCAGTGTGGAAGAAGGTGACCGCTATGTATTGAGCTGGGACGGCGAGCAGCTGAGGCTAGCCTTGAACGGTGACGTGCTGTTTGAAGGCGGCGACGCGGATGCGGCAAGCGCCATGTTTGGTATCTGGCTGGGTGAAACGCCGCTTGGCGAAGATTTCCGGGATGCACTGCTGGCACGCCAATAGCCCGACGTTTCAGATGAACCCCTTGAGGCACTATGAAAGCATTGATACAGCGGGTGTCGCGAGCCAGCGTCGAGGTGGAGGGCAGGACAGTCGGCCAGATTGGCCAAGGGCTACTGGTGTTGGTAGGGGTGGAAAAAGGCGATGACCAAGACCGTGCCGACATCTTACTGCATAAACTTCAGAACTACCGCGTGTTCAGCGATACGCAAGGTAAGATGAATCTCAATGTCCAGCAGGCAGGCGGTGCCCTGCTGCTGGTTTCCCAGTTCACTCTGGCCGCTAGCACCCGTAAGGGCCTGCGGCCGAGTTTTTCCAGCGCCGCTGTGCCCGAAGAAGGTGAGCGGCTGTTCAATTATCTGGTGGCTCAGGCGCAATCAGGGGATACGCCGGTGGCTACCGGCGAATTCGGCGCCAATATGCAGGTCGCGCTGATCAACGATGGTCCCGTGACCTTTATGCTCGAAAGCTGAAGCGTGTCTTATCCTCTCTCGGCTTCCAGTAATTCCGCCTCAGCGGTTTCCAGTTCTTCCTCGGCCGCCAGCCAACGCTGCTCGGCGTCATCCAGGCGAGCTTTGATGTCAGCCTGTTTGGCGAGTACGTCCGTCAGCTCTGCTTTGCGGCTGGCATCGGTGTAGAGTGCCGGGTCAGCCAGCCGGTCTTCCAGTGCCGTCAGGGCGTTCTGTTCCTTTTCCATGGCTTTTTCAGCCTGATCGCGGACCTTTTTAATTGGCCTGAGCTTTTCACGCATCTCGGCTGCGGCCTTGCGTGCAGCCTTGCGAGCCTCGCGGCTGTCTCCGCTGGCCTGCTGATGCTGATGATCCGCCTTATCACTGCGAGCATCGCGGCGCTGTGATTCAAGGCGTTCTTTCAGCCATTGGCGGTAGTCATCCAGGTCACCATCAAAGGGCTCAACCCTGTGGTCGGCGACGCGCCAGAATTCATCCACACTGGCACGCAGCAGGTGGCGGTCGTGGGAGACCAGAATAACGGTGCCCTCGAAGCTGGCCAGCGCCTCGGTCAGCGCTTCGCGCATTTCCAGGTCAAGGTGGTTAGTCGGCTCATCAAGCAGCAGCAGGTTAGGTTTCTGCCAGGCCACCAGCGCCAGGGCCAGGCGGGCCTTTTCGCCGCCGGAAAAGGTGGCCACCTCGCCAAAGGCATCGTCTCCGGCGAAGCCAAAACCGCCAAGGAAGTTACGGATATCCTGGTCGCTGGCGGTGGGCGACAGCCGCTGAACGTGCATGAAAGGGGTTGCCTTGATATCCAGACTCTCCAGCTGATGCTGGGCAAAGTACCCAACCTTCAGGTGCTCGCCGGGCACACGCTTGCCGGCCAGCAGGGGCAGTTGGCCAATCAGGCTCTTGATCAGGGTGGATTTACCTGCCCCGTTTGGGCCCAGCAGGCCGATCCGGCTGCCGGGTAATAAGGTCATATTGACCTTATCGAGCTGGATAAGATCACCCTCTTTACTCGGGTAACCGAGCTGGGCCTGATCCAGCACCAGTAAGGGGTGCGAGGTTTTATCGGCGGCAGGCAGGCGAAAGTGGAAAGGCGAATCTACATGGGCAATGGCAATATCGCCCATGCGCTCAAGCATCTTGACCCGGCTCTGGGCCTGGCGGGCCTTGTTGGCCTGTGCCTTGAAGCGGTTGATGAACCGTTCAATCTCTTCGCGCCGGGCCTGCTGTTTGGCGGCTTCTGCACGCTGCAAGGCGAGCTTTTCAGCCCGGGTGCGTTCAAAGCGTGAGTAGTTGCCTCGGTAGAGTTCTACGCTTTGCTGGTGCATATGCACTATATGGTCACAGACAGAATCAAGAAAATCCCGGTCATGGGAAATCAGCAAGAGGGTGCCCGGGTAGCGGGTCAACCACTGTTCAAGCCACAGCAGGGCATCAAGATCCAGGTGGTTGGTCGGCTCATCGAGTAATAGAAGGTCAGATGGCATGAAGAGGGTGCGGGCCAGATTGACGCGCATGCGCCAACCGCCGGAAAAATCGGACAGCGGGCGTTTAAGATCCGTCTGCACAAACCCCAGGCCAACCAGTAACTGTGCGGCCCGGGATTCTGCCCGGTAGCCGTCCAGGGTTTCGATCAGGCCATGTAGCTCTGCCTCGCGGTGGGCAGCGCCGGACGCCTGGGCCGTCTCAAGATCGGCTTGTGCCTGGCGCAAGGCAATGTCACCGTCCATCACATAGTCGATAATGGCGCGGTCAAGGGCATCCACTTCCTGAGCCATGTGCGCGATGCGCTGGTTGCCACTCATTTCAACCTCGCCCTGATCCACGCCCAGCTCACCCAGCAATAACTTGAACAGGCTGGATTTTCCTGCGCCATTGGCGCCGATAATGCCAGCTTTAACGCCATCATTAAGAGTAAGTTCAGCGTTATCGAGTAGCCGTTGTGTGCCGCGTTGTAGTGCGACCTGGCGCAGTGCGATCATGCGTTCTCCCGAAAAGAGGTTGGCAATTGATGAATAATTCTACCCGATTGGCAGCGCTTCAGCAGGCTTCTCTGTGGTCCTTTGCGCTGCGTTTTTATGCCTTGCCGGATGTCGAGACAGCCTTTCTGCGTCTGCAGGATGAAGAGGGTGTGGATGTGTGTGAAGTATTATTTCATAGCTGGCTATTTATTCACGGCCTCGAAGCCAATCCCCAAGCGCTAGCCATTGAGCGGCGCGAAAGAGCCCGCTGGCAAAGGGATATTACCGCCGTGCTGCGCCAGTTGCGCCAGGCATTAAAGCATGAAGCCTTAACGGCGGGGGCAGATTCCGGCGTGACCGAACTGCGCAACACCATCAAAAAGGCAGAATTGTTGGCTGAGCGTGAAAACCTTCAACGCTGGCAGGCATGGGGGCAATGGCATCAACAGGCAACAAGACTCCTGCCTGATAAAGCGCGTTCGACACAAATGCTAGCTGAATGGCTGAAATTAAGCGCTACTTGTCCGCATTTTGATACCCCCTGCAGTTCTGAAAATATTACGTTGCCTGCTATTCAAAATCCTTGGGTAACCATAGCGTCGCGGCTTGACCCCTTGATAAGGGCGCGCTAGCCTGAATTTACGCTGTTTTTGTTCAATACTGACAGTAAATCGGTTCAGGTTTTTCCTGGTATTGTTGAATGTCAGTCAACGAATCATTAGACATTCTACAGTGTTGCCGTTTGCTTCAGGGTCAAAACAGATCAATGCGCAGATACCAAGTGGTCAGTTTGCGCTGACACCTACTGCGCACCATTGAAACGGGGAATAACGCATGAAGTCGACCAAGTCTGTTACTACCAAGCTACTTACTACGGCAAGCGTAAGTGCCTTATTGTTAGGCCTTTCCGGTGCTGCATCTGCGGATAACTGGCGTTACGCCCATGAAGAGTATGAAGATGATGTCCAGGACGTCTTTGCTCATGCTTTCAAGGATCATATCGAAGAAAACTCCGACCACACCGTAGAAGTCTATCGTTTCGGCGAGCTGGGCGAATCTGACGACATCATGGAGCAGACCCAGAACGGTATCCTTCAGTTCGTCAACCAGTCACCCGGCTTCACCGGCTCCCTGATCCCGGAAGCACAGATCTTCTTTGTACCGTATCTGCTGCCGACCGATGAAGAAACCGTCATCCAGTTCTTCAATGAAAGCGAAGCGATTCATGACATGTTCCCGGAACTCTATGCTGAAGAGGGTCTGGAACTGCTCAAGATGTACCCGGAAGGTGAGATGGTTGTCACTACCGACGAACCGATCAGTTCGCCGGAAGATATGGACAACAAGAAAATCCGTACCATGACCAACCCGCTGCTGTCGGAAACCTACGATGCATTCGGCGCCACGCCGACACCGCTGCCCTGGGGTGAAGTCTATGGTGGCCTGCAGACGGGCATTATCGATGGTCAGGAGAACCCGATCTTCTGGATTGAATCCGGCGGCCTTTATGAAGTGTCTCCGCACCTGACCTTCACAGGTCATGGCTGGTTCACAACTGCCATGATGGCCAATCAGGATTTCTACGAAGGCCTGTCTGATGAAGATCAGCAGCTGGTGCAGGAAGCCTCTGAAGCAGCCTACGATCATACCATTGAGCATATCTCCGGTCTGGCTGAAGAATCACTTGCCAAGATCCAGGAAGCCTCTGATGAAGTCACGGTAACGCGCCTTTCCGAAGAGCAGATCCAGGCCTTCCGTGAGCGCGCTCCTCAGGTCGAGGAAGCCTTTATTGAAATGGCTGGTGAAAGCGGTGAGGAACTGCTGCAGCAGTTCAAGGATGACCTTGAGGCTGTCACCAACGATTGATTTCTGTTCGCTTGGAGTAAGTTCGCTAATACAGTAACGAAAAGGGGCAGCAAAGGCTGCCCCTTTTTAGTTCACGCAAACGACTTGAAGAATAGCGTGGTGAAAAGGAGTCAGGCGATGACGACTGAAGAAGAAGCCGAAAAAAATTATCGCTCCGGCCTGCCGGGGATTCTTGGGGTAATTGATACTTTTATCAGTAAGGTAGAAGCCGCTATTCTGGCGCTGGGCGTGCTATTGATGGCGCTTAATACGGTGACCAACGTTGTTGCCCGTTTTGTGTTTGGTAATAGCATCATGTTTTCAGGCGAGCTGAACCGTATCCTGATTATCATGATCACCTTTGCCGGTATCGGTTACGCCGCCCGCCACGGGCGACATATTCGTATGTCGGCGATTTACGATGCACTGCCTGTCGGCGGGCGCAAGGTGTTGATGATCTTTATCGCCCTGTTTACCTCTGCCGTTATGTTTTTTCTGTTCTATTACTCGCTGGTGTATATCGCCGATATGTACAGCAAAGGGCGTGTTCTGCCTTCCTTGCGGCTGCCAATCTGGATCATTTATATCTGGGTGCCGCTGGGTTTTCTGGTGACCGGTATTCAATACCTGCTGACGGCCGTCAAGAACCTTACCAGTCGGGATGTGTACCTCTCGACCGGCGTGGTGGATGGATACAAAGACACGGAAACTGAGGTTTGATGCTGGGCCATGTGTCCGCGCACATGTATTAGCGTCTAAGGGGAACTGCTATGACAACGATAATGGTCGGCACCATGATAGCCCTGCTGCTGCTCGGCTTTCCCATGATGATTCCACTGGTTACCGCGGCGGTAATCGGTTTCTACATGATGTTCAATGGCTTGGGCCAGATGGATACCCTGATACAGCAGATGATGGCGGGGATTCGTCCGGCATCGCTGATCGCGGTGCCGATGTTTATTCTGGCGGCTGATATCATGACCCGAGGTCAGTCTGCCAATCGCCTGATTGCGATGGTGATGTCGTTTATTGGCCACGTCAAAGGTGGCCTGGCGGTCAGTACGGCGGCCTCATGTACCTTGTTCGGGGCCGTGTCCGGCTCCACTCAGGCCACGGTAGTGGCGGTGGGTTCACCGCTGCGTCCGAAGTTGCTGAAAGCTGGCTATTCCGACCCCTTTACCCTCGCCCTGATCATCAACTCCAGTGATATTGCTTTCCTGATTCCGCCGAGTATCGGCATGATCATCTACGGGGTCATTTCCGGGACCTCTATTGGTGAGCTGTTTATCGCGGGTATCGGGCCGGGCCTCTTGATTCTGCTGATGTTCTCTGCCTATTGCGTGACCTATGCCATCGTCAAGAAGGTGCCCACCGAGCCCAGGTCTAGCTGGCGTGAACGTGGCAAGGCGGTGCAGATGGCGCTGTGGCCACTGGGCTTCCCGGTCATCATTGTCGGCGGTATCTACGGCGGCATCTTCAGCCCGACAGAAGCCGCCGCGGCCTGTGTACTCTATGCGGTACTGCTGGAGTTCGTGGTATTCCGTTCACTCAAGATGAATGATATCTATGCCATTGCCAAATCAACCGGCTTGATCACGGCGGTGGTGTTTATTCTGGTCGCGGTCGGCAACGGCTTCTCCTGGATCATTTCATTTGCCCAGATCCCGCAGACCATTCTTGAAGCAGTCGGGGTGAATGAGGCTGGGCCCACCGGTGTACTGATTGCCATCTGTATCTCCTTCTTTGTGGCCTGCATGTTTGTTGATCCCATCGTGGTCATTCTGGTGTTAACGCCGATTTTTGCCCCTGCGGTGGCTGCCACCGGCCTGGATCCTGTTCTGGTAGGTATACTGATCACTCTGCAGGTGGCAATAGGGTCGGCAACGCCGCCCTTTGGGTGCGATATCTTCACTGCGATTGCGATCTTCAAGCGGCCTTATCTGGAGGTGATCAAAGGCACCCCCCCGTTTATTTTCATTCTGATCCTGGCGGCCACCCTGCTGATCATGTTCCCGCAGATTGCGTTGTTCCTGCGTGATATTGCCTTCCGCTAGGTGGTTAAACCGCTACAAGGAGACAGCTTGATGTTCAACCGTATACTTATCCCGGTAGACGGCTCCAAGGGCGCCCTGAAGGCTCTGGAAAAAGCGGTGGGTCTACACAGGCTGACCGGTGCCGAACTGTATTTTCTGTGTGTTTTCAAGCATCACAGCTTGATGGAAGCGTCTCTTTCCATGGTACGTCCCAACAAGGTGGATATTCCGGACGATGCCTTGAAGGAATATGCCACCGAAATTGCCGTGCATGCCAAATCCCATGCTATTGAGCTGGGCGTGGAGGGCAGCCTGGTGCGTGCCTTTGTCAAGGGCGGGCGCCCCTCGCGGACGATCGTGCGCTTTGCCCGCAAGCGGGAGTGTGATCTGATCGTGATAGGCGCCCAAGGCACCAACGGTGAGAAAAACCTGCTGCTGGGGAGCGTTTCCCAGCGGGTTGCCGGTGCGGCACATTGCCCGACCCTGGTGGTCTGAGCCTCAACTTTCAGCGTGGTTTGCTGTCACAAGGGTTACCCGTCGTTTCAGGAAGATGCACCCTGAGACGGCGGGTGTTACGCTTTGATATCTGTTCTCCAGGACTGTCTTGAAGGGCTGCCTTCCAAGACTGTTGTCAAAGTCTGTCTGCAAAGACTTTCCGCCAAGAATTTTTACCAATGACATAAGGAAGACCATGAAAACGTTTTTTTCGACTGCCCTGCTGAGCACCTTGCTGGTGGCCCCGTTTGCCGCTGCTGCACCGGAAACCGATGAAGAACGCCTGGCCTATAGCCTGGGTGTCACCCTGGCTGAAAGCATGCAGGCAGATATTGCCGAACTGGATGTGGACAGCCTGACGGACGGCATTCGCGATGTGTTCGAAGACAATGATCTGGCGTTGAGCGAAGATGAAATGGCCGAGGCGCTGGCAAGCTTCCAGGAACAGGCAATGGCCGAACGCGAAGCGCAGGCCGGCGCCATGGCCGCCGAAAATCTGGAGGAAGGTAAAGCCTTTCTGGCCGAGAATGCCGAACGCGAGGAAGTAACGGAGACTGATTCCGGCCTGCAGTATGAAGTACTTGAATCAGGCGATGGCGCTTCACCGGGTGCAGAAGACACGGTTGAGGTGCACTACGAAGGCATGCTGCTGGATGGCACTGTGTTTGACAGCTCTTTTGAGCGTGGCGAGCCGGTCAGCTTTGCGGCCAATCAGGTGATTGAAGGCTGGCAGGAAGCGCTGCAGCTGATGAGCGTGGGCGATACCTGGATGCTCTATATTCCTTCAGACCTGGCCTATGGCGAGCGCGGCCAGGGCCCGATTGGCCCAAATGCCGTTCTGACCTTCCGTGTCGAACTTCTTGATGTCGAGTAACCCTGCATGTTGAAGACCACCGGCCATCGTCACTCCGCAGCAGCACGACTGATGCTGGGAGCCGTACTCGTGTACGCCTTGCCTGCCATTGCTCAGGAAGACGATGCTCCACCGGGCACCTTACCGTCGCTGGGGGCTGCAGACGCGGGCGCCAGCGTGGTCGGCGTGTCGTCGGGTGGTTATATGGCACTGCAGCTGGCGGTGGCCTGGCCCGAGCGGTTTGCGGGAATGGGCGTATTGGCAGCAGGACCCTGGAGCTGTTCCCAGGGTTCGCTCAGCCTGGCGCTTAACCAGTGCATGATGACGCGCCGGGGGGCGCCATCGCTTGAGACGCTGAACACCCGTTGGGCCAATTACCGCGAGCAGGATCAGGTGGGTAGTGAGCCTTCTCGCGGTGACCTGCGGGCCTATGTCTGGCATGGCGAAGAGGATACGGTGGTTGAACCGGAACTGGGAGATCTGCTGGCCGAACAGCTGGAACAGTGGCTGTCCAGCGATGATCAACTGAAGGTGGCGCGTAGCGCCCAGACGGGGCACGGCTGGCCGGTATCTTTGGCGGGCAACAAGCAGTCGCTCTCTCAGCCGTTGGGGAATTGCCAGTCTGGCGGTGGCAGTCATCTGCTGGCCTGTGATGAAGACATTGCCGCCGATATGCTCGACTGGCTGCACCCCGACGCGGCACCCGCTGAAACGCCTGCCGACCAGGGCGAGCTGATTCGCTTTGACCAGAGTGATTTCGATGCCAAGGGACTGGCAGATAACGGCTATGTCTACCTGCCGGCAGGCTGTGACGACGGTAGCTGCGAAGTCACCATTGCCCTGCATGGTTGTCAGATGAATGCCGAACAGATTGGTGAAACCTTTGTGCGGGGAACTGGCCTGAACGAATGGGCAGACCAGCACGGCCGGATTGTTCTCTATCCACAGGCTGAAAGCACTCTGGCGAATCCGCAGGGCTGCTGGGACTGGTGGGGCTTTGCGGAAAGCAGTTGGCAGCTTAATCCTCTGCACGATACCCGTCAGGGAACCCAGGTCAGCGCCTTGATGGCAATGCTGGATCGCCTGCAGTCATCCAGCAATGCCGACAATAATGAGTAATTTAACTATTGAGCGCGGTTCTTAATGCGGTTACCAGCCCTTCGGGGCTGGACGAATACAGTACACGCTCAAGAATCCTGCCTTCACGGTCGACCACATAAAGCGATGAGCTGTGGTCGATGGTATAGCCCATCGCCGAGTTTTCTGCTTCCACCCGCCGCCAGATCACCCCATAGCGGCTGGCCAATTCTTCAAGCTGTTGCTGTGTGCCCGTGGCGCCGATAAAACCTTCCCCGAAAAAGCCGGTGTACTCCGCCAGCCGCTCCAGGCTGTCGCGCTCCGGATCGACCGAAATCATCAGTGGGACAACACGCTCACGCTGCTGCGGGGACAGCTCAGCCAGCGCCTGTTTTTTGACGGCCTGGTTCATTGGGCACACATCCGGGCAATAGGTGTAGCCAAAGGTAACAATGGCAACCTGATTGTCGTCCAGCTGGGCCAGGGAAAAATCGCCACGAGTAGACGCCAGTTCAATGGGGCCGCCGGGTAGCCCGCTGGTCGGCTGCGGGTTCTGGCCGGAAAAGTAGTGATTGAGGGCAAAGGCGCCGGCAGCGGCTATAAAAAGTGCAAGCAAGCCAAGGCTGACCAGAAGGGTGAAGCGGCGAGAAACAGGGGATGACATAGGATCAGCTCCGGATAACGTCAAAATCGAACCAGGTGCCCAATCGGCCATCCGGGGTATCGACGATGACCCGGGCGCGCCAGGGCATGACGGATAACGTACACACACCCAATTGCCCTTGGCCTTGAAAGTCGTCATTCTGTGTGGCGGACAGTGGAAAGCGGTTAATGCCCATATCCATGTTACGACCAATAAAATCAACTTCAGCAGCGCTGACGTCCATTCCCTGGGTGGTAACGGTCAGGGGAAGTGTTTCCAGTGATTCGATGCGCCCGTCAACACCGACAGTCAGTGTGAGCGACCCCTTGTCTCCCAGCCGGGCTGAACAGGTTTCTGTGTGCAGGTCGCAGGAGCTGGAGGGCGGATGCCAGGTAACATCCCCGTCGCTGCGTAACCAGTACGAAAAACCGTACCAGCTGAGTGCGGCCAAGGCGATACCAGTGACCAGGATAAGTACCTGAAGCACTGGAAAACCTCCAGCACGAGCCGTTTGGGTGGAAGTGTTCATGACAGAACCATGGTGACGTTAGCCGAGAAACTCGTGTCTGGCTGGCTTAAATGACACACAATGCACAGCCATCACGAAGCAAGTTTTCTTAAACAAAGATAGTAACAGCAATTGGCACGATATCACTGTGCTGGGATGTCGCAGGTTAGGAGAGGGTCATGGCCGAGGGTGGCAGTATTATCGGGGCACTGGGCCCCCTGTTTCTTCTTATCTTGTTGGGCGCCCTGTTTGGCTACTGGCGCTGGCCAGACGTCAGGTTCTGGCCACAGCTGGAAAAGATCATCTACTTCGTGCTGTTTCCCGCCATGCTGGTCAGCACTCTTGCTACTGCCGATGTGGCTTCAGTACCGATTGGCCGCTTGGCACTCACCCTTCTAGGCACCTTGAGTGCGTTGGCGCTACTGCTGTGGGCCATGCGCGGTTGGTTGCATCTGGAGGCGGCAGCCTTTACCTCGGTCTTTCAGGGGGCCTTGCGTTTCAACACCTATGTGGGGGTGGCGGGGGCTGCGGCCCTGCACGGCAGTGCGGGAGCGACCACGGCAGCAGTGGCAGTCGCCTTGATGGTGCCGGTGATCAACGTCATGTGCGTGGCCAGCTTTGTGGCGGCAGGCACGCTGGGCAAGGCCAGTATGCGCAAGAGTATTGTCGCCCTGGCACAAAACCCCTTGATTCTGGCGTGTCTGTTGGGAATCGGTTTGAATCTCAGCGGTATCGGCTTGCCTGGCTGGAGTCAGGACACAGTGACACTGCTGGGGCGTGCGGCCCTGCCCCTGGGGCTGGTAGCGGTTGGCGTAGCGCTGCGCCCGACGGCTTTGTTGCGCCTGGATAAAGGAGTGGTGGTCAGTAACAGCGTCAAGCTGTTGCTTCTACCCGCACTGGTGCTTGCCATGGCCTGGCTGCTTGGGCTGGATGCTGTCACCCGTGATGTTGCCCTGCTGTTTGCGGCTCTGCCCACGGCAACGTCTGCGTATATTCTGGCGCGCCAGCTAGGAGGAGATGGAGAACTGATGGCAGCCATTATTACCGGGCAGACGCTTCTGGCAATGCTGACGTTGCCGCTCTGGCTCCAGCTGTTAATGGGCTAAGAGGCCTCTGCAATAAAGTAAATAAAAAAGATTCGTATTAATGTTGACGCGGTAAATGAGAATGATTATATTGTGACTGTCAGCGTTTGATGAGGCGCTGGCACCATGACACTCACTAGGTAACGAATCTTCTCTTTTTACCTGTCGTGGTTTCTCCCTCTCATTGCTATTTACGGTCTTTTTGCCGCCTC
>NZ_VMQS01000140.1 GCF_007625055.1 Halomonas sp. | reverse complement strand
TTATGTCTAAAAAATATCTTCGGCAACGCCGAACATTTTCACCTACCTTACGCAAAGAAATTGTCGGATTGATTGAATCCGGTAAACTTAGCATAGCGGCAGCTTCCCGCGAATATCAGGTCTCAGCGACCAGTATTTATCGTTGGATACACCGCTACTCAACCTATAACAAAAAAGGAGCCGTACTCGTGGTCGACAAAGACTCACAAAGTAAGAAACTTGAACGACTACAGCAGAAGATCGCCGAACTCGAGCAGGCCGTAGGCCACAAGCAGATGCAGATCGATTACTATAAGAAGTTTATCGACCTGGCCAGTGATGAGGTTGGCGAAGATTTAAAAAAAAAGTACGGCTCCGCTGCTTCAAGTGGTTCTTCGACAACAAAGAAACCGTCAACTGGACAATGAAGACCATGCTTGATTGGCAACAGATCTCCCGACAGGGAGCTCACCAGGGCATAGCCCGACTGGACCAGAAGAAACGGGATCTGCTTAAAACCGTAGAGCTGGCCAGTGAAGTTCGCGAGGGGCATCGCCAAATGGGGTGCCGCGACATTTACTATGCGGTGCGCGAGCAAATGCCACGTGGGCGCGATTGGACCGAACAGGTATTGCTTACCTGTGGGTTTCGGGTAAAAGCATCCCCGCGATCGTTTACCGTCGCAGGTAAGGATATCTGCAGCAACTTGATTGAAGGCATGGCCATTACCGGCCCAAACCAGGTATGGCAAACCGACATCACCTTCGTGTGGAGCGGGGGCCGCTGGTATTACGTCAGCTTTGTGGTTGATGTGTATACCCGCCAGATCCTGGCCAGCCATTGCAGCCGGGATCTGAGCGCTGCCAGTCAGGTTCGGTGTCTTGCCAAGGCGTTTGCCAGCCAAAAAGGCGAGGATACAAGCCAACTGATCGTTCACACCGATCGTGGTGTCCAATACACCAGCAGTGAGTTCAAGACCTATCTTGACCGCTGGAAGGTCCGTCACAGTATGGCGCACTATGCCTGGCAAAATGCGTATTGCGAGCGGGTGAACCGAACGATTAAGTACAATTACCTTGCTCATTACACGACCGATAGCTACCGGTCGTTATGCCGTGGAGTTGCCAAAGCGGTGCGGTTGTACAACCGCAGTAAACCACACCGGGGGCTTCCGTCAAGGTTGTCACCGGATCAATTTGTCAAAGAACATAATCAGGGTGGCCACCCTGATTATCGCGTAAATATTTGGTCGCCGTTAACGGCGACCAATAGGTTACATGTTAACTAAAAGTGTCAACCATATTTAGGCATCTACA
>NZ_VMQS01000139.1 GCF_007625055.1 Halomonas sp. | reverse complement strand
GAGCATATTCTTCCATTGACTCTGAACGCCGGTTACTCAACCGGCGCTTTTACTTCGAGTTGCTCAAGGTGATTACCATGTCGACCGCTTCTTCTCCTGTTTCTTCACCCCTGACAGCGTCACCACCTTCACGTCTGGCCCTGGCGGCTGGTGCCTTGATTATTCTTGGCTCCTTGCTGGTCGGTATGGTGTTTGATGCCAGTAACGGCCTGTTGATGCTGGTAGGCGGCCTGTTAGGGATGGTGCTGTATCATGCAGCCTTTGGTTTTACTGCCGCCTGGCGGGTGTTCATTACTGAACGCAAAGGACGTGGTCTGCGGGCACAGATGGTGATGCTGGCGATTGCAGTGGTGCTGTTCTTTCCGGCACTGGATGCCGGCTCGCTGTTCGGAACATCGGTTTATGGCTTTGTCGCACCGATAGGCCTCTCGGTCATAGTAGGCGCCTTCATCTTCGGGATGGGCATGCAGCTAGGCGGTGGTTGCGCATCAGGCACTCTGTTTACCGCCGGCGGGGGCAATGCCCGCATGCTGATCACCCTGGTATTCTTCATTGTCGGGTCCGTGATTGGTTCGGCACATTTTGCCTGGTGGCAAGACCTGCCGGCGTTTGAACCGGTGTCGCTGGTCAAACTTGCTGGCGCCTGGGGGGGGATTGCTATCAGCCTGACGCTGTTCATTGCCATTGCCGCGTTTACCGTGGTGATGGAGAAACGTCGTCATGGGCAGCTGGAACGGACCAGCGTCGTCAACAAGCAAGGGGCTGAACGCTGGTTAAGTGGCCCCTGGCCGCTGCTGTTTGGGGCAGTGGCACTGGCACTGTTGAATTTTGCCACTCTGGCACTGGCAGGCCGCCCCTGGGGCATTACGTCGGCTTTTGCATTATGGGGAGCCAAGGCGTTTCAACTGGTCGGCGGTGATGTTACCCAGTGGGGTTACTGGCAGTCTTCATGGAATGCGGCCGCATTGAATTCCAGCATCTGGGGCGATATCACCACCGTCATGAACGTGGGCATCATGCTGGGAGCCTTGATGGCGGCGAGCCTGGCAGGACGCTTTGCGCCCAATTTCAGGATACCGTTACGTTCAGTTGCAGCCGCAGTGATTGGCGGCATCATGCTGGGCTACGGCGCGCGCCTGGCATTCGGCTGTAATATTGGTGCCTACTTCAGTGGCATCGCCTCCGGGAGCCTGCATGGCTGGTTATGGCTGATCGCCGCTTTTGCCGGCAACATGGCAGGCGTTCGGTTACGTCCACTGTTTTTCCCGAAAGAACGTCAACCGCCTCAAGTGGCGAAAGGATGCTAG
>NZ_VMQS01000017.1 GCF_007625055.1 Halomonas sp. | reverse complement strand
ATAACACCAAAACATGGCTGACTCTCTTCTTCACCATGGCATTATCGGCCTGCTCGACGCTGGATGAAAACAAGACATCGAGCGTTACCCCGCTAAGCGAGCAGGATCAGTATGCACTGGAGATAGGGCATAAGGTGCTTGCTATTCAAGCTGCGCTGGAAAAACCCGAGCAGCCAGCTTCTATTGAAGCCGTTAAAGCACTGGGGCTGGATTCAAGGCATTATGTGATGGTCAGAGGCTGGCTGATTCAGGCGCTGCGTTCAGCCGAAAGCGGGCAGGATACCTCCACTTACCAGACTTCCGCCACCTATAAAAACACCACCGATAAGCGGATTAGCGCTTTGCGCCGTATGATACGCGCCATTGACCTGGAGTAGCGCCACCATGCTCAAACGCCACCCGCTGATCACTATCGTGATTGCTCAGTTATTCGGCACGTCGCTGTGGTTCAGCGTCAATGGCGTGGGCACTGCTCTGCAGCAGTCTGCCGGGCTGAGCGGCGCGGATCTCGGTCTGCTGACCATGGCAGTGCAGGCGGGGTTTATCAGCGGCACTCTGGTGATTGCCACCAGCGGTCTGGCCGACCGTCTGCTTGCCAGCCAGTTGTTTGCCATGGCTGCCGTCTGCGGGGCAATCATCAATGCGGCGTTTATTGTCAGCCTGGAAAGCCTGACGGGCGCCATCCTGCTGCGCTTTATGACTGGGCTTTGCCTGGCCGGCATTTACCCTTTGGGCATGAAGCTGGTGGTCAGCTGGACGCCTCAACAGGCGGGTGCAGCGCTGGGCTGGCTGGTGGGTATGCTGACCCTGGGTACCGCCTCACCCCACCTGTTACGCGGGGTAACCCTACACATGCCCTGGCAGACGCCTCTGCTGCTATCTTCTTTGCTGGCGCTGATGGCCGCCGCCATGATCTACCGTCTGGGGGTTGGTCCCCACCTACCGCCAACAGCCGCAGGTGGCCGCCCCTGGGCGGGACTCGCGGCCTTTCGTCGCCGGGACTTTCGCGCCGCGGCACTGGGGTATTTTGGCCACTGCTGGGAGCTTTATGCCTTCTGGACGCTCACGCCCTTTCTGGTCGCCCGGGAGCTGGCTCGCCTGGATGCCCCCACAACCGGTATTGCCTGGCTGAGCTTTGCGGTGATCGCCATCGGCATGCCTGGCTGTGTGCTGGCAGGCCGCGCCAGCCAGCGTTTTGGCAGCGCGCGGGTGGCCTTCGTTGCCCTGGCCACCTCCGGCGCCCTTTGTCTCTTTTACCCCTGGCTGGGTAGCGCGCCACCGTTAATCTTGCTGGCCTTACTGCTGCTGTGGGGCTTTAGCGTCATCGCCGATTCGGCGCAGTTTTCTGCGCTTGCTTCAGTCTCGGCACCCAGCGACCGGCTAGGCGCCGCATTGGCGATGATGAATGCCATCGGCTTCAGCCTGACCCTGCCGGCCATTGCGCTGGTCACCTCGCTGTGGAGCACCCAGGGGCTGACGGTGATCTGGTGGCTGCTGCCCGGGCCGCTGCTGGGGTTGCTGGCCATGCGGCGGCTAACGCTCAGGGCCTGACGTCAGCGCCTGTGACGCGCTATACTAATGGCCATTTTGCGAACCCAATCAATGCATTCGCTGCCCGCTAACCCAGGGCACCGCCGCTGTGAGCCAATCCATGGAAAAAACCTACCAACCCGAACAGATCGAAACCCGCTGGTACGCGCGCTGGGAAGCAGATAACCGCTTCGCCCCTTCCGGCCAGGGCGAGCCTTACGCCATCATGATTCCACCGCCCAACGTGACCGGCAGCCTGCATATGGGCCATGCGTTTCAGGATACCATCATGGATACCCTGATCCGCCTCAAGCGCATGCAGGGTAACAACACCCTCTGGCAGATCGGCACCGATCATGCCGGTATTGCCACCCAGATGCTGGTGGAGCGCAAGGTGGCCGCCGAGGAAGGTAAGACTCGCCATGAGCTGGGCCGCGATGCGTTTATCGACAAGGTCTGGGAGTGGAAGGAAGAGTCCGGTGGCCATATTACCCGCCAGCTGCGCCGCATGGGCGCCAGCGTGGATTGGTCGCGGGAACGCTTCACCATGGATGACGGCTTCTATAAAGCGGTGCAGGAAGTTTTCGTGCGCCTGCATGAAGACAACCTCATCTATCGCGGCAAGCGGTTGGTCAACTGGGATCCAACCCTGCACACCGCCATTTCCGACCTGGAAGTGGAAAACAAGGACCAGCAAGGCAGCTTCTGGCATTTCCGCTACCCGCTGGCCGATGGCGTGACCACCGCCGATGGCAAGGATTATCTGGTGGTGGCGACCACTCGCCCGGAAACCCTGCTGGGGGATACCGGCGTGGCGGTCAACCCGGACGACGAACGTTATGCCTCACTGGTCGGCAAGTTTATCGAGCTGCCGCTGGTCGGTCGGCGTATTCCTGTCGTCGCCGATGAGCATGCCGATATGGAAAAAGGCTCCGGCTGCGTCAAGATTACCCCAGCCCACGACTTTAACGACTACGAAGTCGGCAAGCGCCAGAATCACCTGCTGATCAATGTGTTCAGCAAGGATGCGACTATTCTGGAGCGCGCCGAAATCTTTGACCTCAAGGGTCAGCCACAGCCTGAAGAAGACGCCACCCTGCCCGCCAAATACGCAGGGCTTGACCGCTTCGAGGCGCGCAAGCAGATCGTCGCCGATATGGACGCCCTGGGTTTGCTGGCGCAGGTCGAGACGGTCAACAACACCCTGCCCTATGGCGACCGTTCCGGCGATGTGATTGAACCATTGCTCACTGATCAGTGGTTTGTCGCGGTGGAAGAGCTGGCCAGGCCCGCCATTGCCGCGGTGGAAAACGGCGATATCCAGTTCGTGCCCAAGAACTACGAAAACATGTACTTCGCCTGGATGCGCGACCTGCAGGACTGGTGTATCTCCCGCCAGCTGTGGTGGGGCCACCGTATACCGGCCTGGTACGATGCGGACGGCAATGTCTATGTGGCGCGCACCGAAGAAGAAGCCCGCGAAAAGCACAACCTTTCCGCAGACGTCACGCTGACGCAAGACGAAGACGTGCTGGACACCTGGTTCAGCTCAGGCCTGTGGACCTTTGGCACCCTGGGCTGGCCGGAAAAGACCCCGGAACTGGAAACCTTCCACCCCACCAGCGTGCTGGTTACCGGTTTTGACATCATCTTCTTCTGGGTCGCCCGGATGATCATGATGACGCTGAAGTTCATGGACGAAGTGCCGTTCAAGACCGTCTATGTGCATGGTCTGGTGCGCGATGGCCAGGGCCATAAGATGTCCAAATCCAAGGGCAACGTGCTGGACC
Source organism: Halomonas sp. (assembly GCF_007625055.1). Taxonomy (GTDB): domain Bacteria; phylum Pseudomonadota; class Gammaproteobacteria; order Pseudomonadales; family Halomonadaceae; genus Vreelandella. The sequence goes on along the minus strand of NZ_VMQS01000017.1, from coordinate 36,464 downwards.
CCATTGACCTGATTGACGGCATCAGCCTGGACGATCTGGTTGAAAAACGCACCGGCAACATGATGCAGCCGCAGAAAGCCAGGGCGATTGCAAAGGCCACCCGCGACGAATTCAAGGACGGCATAGAAGCCCACGGCACCGATGCCCTGCGCTTCACCTTTCTTTCCCAGGCCACCACCGGGCGGGATATCAAGTTTGATATGAACCGCCTGGACGGCTACCGCAACTTCTGCAACAAGTTATGGAACGCCTCGCGCTACGTGCTGATGAATGCGGAAGGCGAGGATTGCGGCGCAAACGGCGGTGAGGTGAGCCTCTCTCTGGCGGATCGCTGGATCATTTCCCAGTTGCAGAAGACCGAAACCCAGGTCACCAGGGCGCTGGACGAATATCGCTTCGACCATGCCTCCCAGGCGCTGTATGAGTTTGTCTGGAACGAATATTGCGACTGGTACCTGGAGCTATCCAAGCCGGTACTCTGGGACGATGACGTACAGGGAAGTACTAATGCCGCGGGAGACAGGACGTCGGGAGCGGCAACGCTAGCGAAACGCAAACGCGGCACGCGGCGAACCCTGGTGCGGGTGCTGGAAGCAATTCTGCGCCTCGCCCATCCGATGATGCCGTATATCTCCGAAGAGATCTGGCAGCGGGTTGCGCCACTGGCGGGCACCTACGCCGGTGATAACCCTTCCATCATGAACCAGCCCTGGCCACAGGCCGATGAAAGCCGCATTGACGAGCAGGCCACCCGGGATATCGAATGGCTGAAGGGGGTGATTATCGCGGTGCGCAATATCCGCGCCGAGATGAACATTGCCCCCGGCAAGCCGCTGGATATCCTGCTCACCAAAGGCAAGGCGGAAGATGCCGAACGTCTGGAAAGCAATCGCCACTTCCTGGCCAAACTGGCCAAGCTGGAAAGCGCCACCTGGCTGACCAATCCGGACGACGCACCGCTGTCAGCCACCCAGCTGGTGGGTGATATGGAAGTCCTGGTGCCCATGGCAGATTTAATCGACAAAGACGCTGAACTCAAGCGGCTGGCCAAGGAAATCGACAAGCAGGACAAGCTGATCAACGGCATTGAGAAAAAACTCGGCAACGAAGGCTTTATCGCCAAAGCCCCAGAAGCCGTGGTGGAAAAGGAGCGCGGCAAACTCGCTGAATTCCATGCCGCTAAAAAACTGTTGGAAGAACAGCACACTAAAATTTCCGCTTTATAAAGCGGCTATGCATAAGCAGCAACGGCACCCGTGGGTGCCGTTGCTGCTTATGACTGATTGGCGTTAACGCTTGGCAACTAGGCCGCGTTTTTCATTGACGCCATGTCGATGACAAAGCGGTAACGCACGTCGCCTTTTTGCATGCGCTCAAAGGCGGTGTTGATGGTTTGCATATCAATCATTTCCACGTCGCAGGTAATCTTGTGCTCCGCGCAGAAATCCAGAAGCTCCTGGGTTTCAGCAATACCGCCGATCAGTGAACCTGCCAGTACCCGGCGTTTGAAAATCAGGTTGGCGCCTTGAACAGCCGGTTCAATCGGGTCCATCAGGCCCACCATGATGTGAGTACCATCATAGCGCAACGCGGCGAGGTAAGGGTTGATATCGTGCTGTACCGGCACGGTATCCAGCATGAAGTCGAAGGTCTCGGCCACGGCTTTCATCTGTTCCTCATCGGAAGAGACCACCACATGATGGGCACCATGTTGCTTGGCCTCTTCCACCTTGGCATCCGATCGGGTGAAGACTGTTACCTCGGCACCCAGCGCCCTGGCAAGCTTGACGCCCATATGGCCAAGCCCGCCCATGCCGATAACGCCCACCTTGTGGCCCTCACCCACGCCATGATGGCGCAGCGGCGAATAGGTGGTGATGCCCGCACACAGAATGGGCGCGGCCGAGGGCAGATCGATACCTTCCGGCATGGTCAGCACGAAATGCTCGCTGACCACGATGGATTCGGAATAACCGCCTTGGGTCAGGGTACCATCATGGCGATCATCGCTGCCGTAGGTCATGGTGAAGCCGTTCAGGCAATACTGCTCCACATCATCCTGGCAGGCTGAGCAAGTTCGGCAGGAATCGACCATGCAGCCCACACCCACCACATCGCCAGTTTTGAAACGTGTGACATCACTGCCAACACTGGTCACCCGCCCCACAATTTCGTGCCCCGGTACAATAGGATAACGGGTTAACCCCCAGTCATTTTTAGCGAAGTGCAGATCACTATGGCAAACGCCGCAGTACAGAATTTCAATGGCTACGTCATCGGGACGCGGGGTACGGCGGTCAATTGACAGTGGTGCCAGAGGCTGATCGTCAGCATAGGCTGCAAACGCTTTCGCTTCAGTCATCATATTCTCCTTCAGATTTGTTAATGATGTTGCGCTTCATGGCGTTTGGCTGTCAATGCTCTGGGGTCTGCTGAGCTTTGCTGCTACCCGTTGGAGGCTGAGCATAGTGTGGATAACCACTTGATCCATCACGCGACACTCATCGACAGCTTGCTGTCTGGACACGTTTTGCATGGCAAGAATCAGTAAAAACTAAATTAAAAAGGATTTATTCATACAATAGTATCAATTTGGATAAAATCTGTATAACTTCTTGAAGTTCTGCGCCAGCATGTCTAAGCTCGTTTTAGTTGTTCAGCACCTGAAAGCTGAATAACTTCTGTAACGGATTATCTGTCGGCAGTTCACCGCTTGCGTGCTCAAATGCATTGAAAGTTCGTATACGGTGCCTGCTTGCATAACCAACGCTGCTGGAGACAAACTCATGGAAATTGAAGCTTTATCCCTAGGGCAATACTCATTCGTACAGAATGGTTATTCGTTCGGCTTTGCTGTCATGGCAGCTGCCACCCTGTTCTTCTGGTTGATGAAATCAGAAATTGCACCTTCCTATCGCCTCGCTATTACTATTACTGGTCTGGTAACGGCAGTAGCGGCCTATCACTACCTGCAGATTATGCTGTCGTGGAATGCCGCCGCTGATGTTTCTTCAGGCGAGGTACTTTCAACCGGCAAGCCCTTCAACCAGGCTTATCGGTATGTCGACTGGCTTTTGACCGTACCGCTGCTGCTTATCGAGCTGATTCTGGTCATGCGCCTTTCAAAGGCAGAAACCATCAAGAAGTCAACTATTCTGGGTGGTGCTGCAGCATTGATGATCGTTCTGGGTTATCCGGGCGAAGTATCCGATATTGGTGGTCTGCGCTTCGTGTTCTGGGTACTCTCCATGATCCCGTTCGTATTTATCGTGTACCAGCTGGTAGTGGGTCTGAAGGAGTCTATCTCCAAGCAGCCTGAAAGTGTTCAGAACCTTGTACAAATTTCTATCTACCTGGTCATCGGTTCCTGGTTGTTCTACCCGATCGTCTACCTCTTCCCGCTGGTCGGCCTCGACGGTGGCGCTGCCATCACAGCCGTAGAGATCGGTTACACAGTCGCTGATATCGTAGCGAAAGCTGTCTTCGGTGTGTTCATCTTCGTCATTGCCATGCGCAAGTCGCAGGCTGAAGGTGAAACAGCCCACAGCGAAAACGCTGTGCTGGAAGACGATAGCGCTGAAGGTGAAGAAACGTCGAAATTCTCGTAAGCCTCGGCCTTTCATAACAGGAGTTTCATCGGCCATGGATGGCCATGATCAAAAGGACGTTGGTATGGTCACTGCAACACTCAATCAAACTGCCATGTTCAATGTCACAGATGCTGTCAGCATCGACCAGCCATTGTCGCAACATGCCGACGCCGCTGTTACTGACAGCCGTAATGACGATATGGACATTGAACTTGATCACGTTGAGAAACTGATGCGCAGCAGTTTGAATGCGCCTACCGACTGGCCTGCAACGCAAGCCAGTCTTTATCATCTGGATACCCAGGGCAGCCAATTACGCGCTCGCCTGGCCTTGCTAAGCGGTATGGCATTCGGTGCATCAATTAATCATCGTATCGCTGCCGCTGCCGCCGCAGAGCTGATTCATAACGCCTCGCTGGTTCATGATGACTTGTGTGATGGTGATGAACAGCGGCGTAACCAGGCAGCTGTCTGGAAACGCTACAATCCTAACGTGGCCTTGTGTACCGGAGACATGATGCTGACCGCTGCCTTTCGTGCGGCGATGGAAAGTGATTGCTCTGAACACAAGCTGGCACTTGTACAACTATTGACCGATCGCACCAGCCAGGTCATTGCTGGACAAAGCATTGAAATTGCTAACCCTGAACAGAAACCAACAGACATACCCTATCCTTTTACCTGCCGGCATTTAAAGAAAATCTGCTTGACTGACTATCTGCAGGCGACATTAGCAAAGACAGCTCCCCTGATTGCCCTGCCGCTCGAGGCTGGCGCGTTGGGCGGTAAGTTGACTAGCGGCGAGCATACGACTATCCGCTATTTTGCCAATGCCGTCGGGCTGGCTTACCAAATTATTGATGATCTGGACGATGTGGATATCACCCGTCCGGATAGTTGCCAGCCAGAATATTTCCACGTCTATCATGCCTGGCCGCAGCATTGGCCGTCAGGCTCCTGTCTTTCTGAAGACCCAGTAGCGTCTGCCATGCAACGCGCTGTTCGTCATGCCTCTGCAGCACTGTCTCGCGCAGAGAGACTGATTGAGCATTTTCCTGATCAGTTGGCAGGGGCCCTCACTGCCATACTTGCCAAACTTCGACAGCAGCTTGCAGCACATCGCCAGTCAATCGCGAGTCACCATCATTATTATCCAGGGAAACCGGCCTAATGAAGTCCTCAGACGCTTTAGCATCTCATTCCTCCATACGCACGGACAAACAAGCAAACAGGGCAGTTGTCATTGGTTCAGGCTTTGGTGGCTTGGCCGTTGCTCTGCGTCTGTTGTCTGATGGCTGGAGCGTGGAGTTGCTGGAGCGTCATGGTGACCTTGGTGGTCGCGCCCGCGTATTCCATCTTGATGGAGTGGCGTTTGATGCCGGCCCCACCGTGATTACCGCTCCATTTCTTTTTGAAGAACTGTTTGAGCGTTTTGGGGAAAAATTTGATCAACATGTAACGCTTTTGCCGGTAGAGCCGTTTTATCGGATGGATTATGCCGATGGCAGTTATTTTGATTATAAAAGTACTACCGATGAGATCATGGGTGAAATTGAGCGCCTGGCCCCTGGCACTAGCAACCGCTATAACGATTTCATGATAGCAACAGAGAAGATGTATCAGCGAGGGTTTGTCGATCTGGCCGAGCAACCGTTCACCAAGGTGACCGACATGCTCAAAGTACTGCCCGACCTGATCCGCCTGCGCGCAGACAAAAGCCTGTACACGTTTGTTTCGCGCTTTTTCGACGATGAGCGTCTAAGACGCGCCTTCTCTGTGCCATCCTTGCTGGTCGGAGGTCACCCGTTTCGCACTTCTTCGCTGTATGGCCTCATCCATGCGCTGGAACGACGCGGTGGTGTCTGGTTCCCCAAAGGCGGTACTGGCGCTCTGGTCACGGCGCTTGCTGACCTTTTCCAGCGGCATGGCGGTATCATTCGCACCCGTCAAGACGTTACTGGACTGAGTGTCGAAAATAATCAGGTGTCCGGAGTCGACGTCCGTGGCGGTCAACATTATCCGGCTGATATTGTGGTCAGCAATGCTGATCCCTTGCATGTCTATGAGAACTGGCTGCCCATGAAGGGCTGGGGCAGGCTTCTGAATGGTTTTCGGCGGCGTATGAAACAGTCCATGGGGCTCTTGGTGGTTTATTTCGTGACCAAACGCCGCTACACCGAACTGGAACATCACACCATCGTGTTTGGCGACACCTTCAAGGAAATCCTCGATACCATATTTGATGATCATGAATTACCCGAAGATCTGAGCCTTTATCTGCACAGGCCCAGCGCCACTGACCCTGAAATGGCACCACCAGAGGGTGATGCATTCTATGTTCTGGCACCGGTACCTAATCTTCAGGGCCGTCAGGACTGGGAAACACTCGAGCCACAGATTACACAGAATATTCTGTCGACCTTGCAGCAGCGCCTGATGCCTGATCTGTTTGAACAGCTTGGCGCGACCCATACAGTGTCGCCACGCTATTTTCACGATGCCCTTTCCACCCCGTTCGGAAGCGGCTTTTCCATCGCGCCAACACTGACCCAGTCAGCGGGCTTGCGCTATCACAATCGCTCACCCCACTATTCAAACCTCTACTTTGTCGGCGCCGGCACACACCCCGGTGCTGGTGTTCCTGGTGTGGTATCGTCAGCAGGAGTTGTCGAAAAGCTGGTCAGAGAAGATCACGTCATCAACCATGACCCCCTCGCGACGGCTCAGGACAAATCTGCGGTATGACAACTGAAGCCGCCACCTCCCAGGCCACCCTGCGCCAGCATGGGAAAAGTTTCCACTGGGCGGGGTTTTTTCTACCCAGACAACAGCTGGATGACGGCGCGCAGCTTTATCATGTCTGCCGGCAAGTGGATGACATTGCCGATAACGCCACCACCATGACAGAACGCCAGCGCGCCCGTCGGGTACTGTCCTGCCTCCAACACAAGCTTTGCGCCAGATCACCCGCTCAACAGCCTCTTCCGACGGCGAGCAATACAGCCGACACCGATGCCAGGCTGACAGAGACCGAGCAGTTGCTTGTTGATTCACTCGAGTCGGATATAGTGGCGTTATTCGGGCGTGATTCTCGCTGCCTGCAGGCCATGCATGACCTGGTTGCTACCATGGTGATGGATCTCTCACCTGTATTGCTTGAGGATGAGCCGGCCCTGCTAGGCTATGCCTATGGCGCAGCAGGGACTGTCGGGGTGATGATGTGCCAGCTGATGGGGGCTCGTGAGCCAAACCACTCACTGGCCTTTGCCATTGATCTTGGAATGGCGATGCAGATGACCAATATCGCTCGGGACGTTCTGGAAGATGCCCAGCGTGGCCGTATTTATGTGCCGCAAACCTGGATGAATCAACCCATATCGGCAGACGCCATTGCGAGTGGAGATGCCCAGGCGCGTCAGCAGGCCTGGCAGGCTATCGGTTACTTAATAGAAAGAGCTGAAGCCTATTACGCCAGTGGCTGGCAGGGGTTAGCGTATTTACCCCCCCGCACCCGGCTGGCCATTGGCGTTGCCCTGCGGGTTTATCGCCAGATTGGCCGGCGAATTCAGAGTCTGAGCGCAGATAACTACTGGTCTCAACGAGTGGTGGTTCCCAAGGCAGGCAAGCTGCAGCAAAGTCTGATGGCGCTGCCAGCTCTGATCAATAGATCCTCTGCGATTCATGACGCGGCATTACATAAGCCGTTGGAAGACCAGCTGTCTCCCTATGCGCTTGATCCTGAAACGCTTGACGACAACGTATCCCAAGACAACGCACCCGGAAGGAAAAAGCTTCATTCAGGAAAGGCATGACCATGAGCCTGCCAAAGGAAACCGACATTGCCATTCTCGGCGCCGGCCTTGCGGGGCTCAGTATTGCAAGCTGGCTGGATGAACTGGTGCCAGCAGGAGCAGACATGCCGCGTCTTCATCTGCTTGAAGCCCGCGAAGAAGATACGCATGACCGCACCTGGTGTTTCTGGGATCAGTCTGCCCACCCCTTCAGGGATGCCATCAGCCACCGCTGGCAAAACTGGCAGGTCAGTCATGCAGGGAAGCAGGTGGTATATAATGACCCTGATTGCCCATACGCCATGCTACCTGCCGATGCCATGCGTCGTTCAGCGTATAGCCGAATTGCAATACGCAATGAATTCTCTCTTGTTCGGGGCGTCAAGGTAGAGGCCATCACGCCACAAAGTGAGTCATTGCAACTTACCACTTCACAGGGCCAGCTCGATGCCAAGGTTGTGATTGATACCCGCCCCCCGCCACTGGAAGCGCTGGCGGAATCACAGGGTGTCTGGCAAGTCTTTCACGGGGTGGAAGTTCACCAGCCCCATCACGGCCTTGGTCTGTCGAAAGCCGGCCTGATGGACTTTCAGGCTGGTCACGCGGGCATTCATTTTGTCTATCTGCTTCCGCTGGACGAGCACCACCTTCTGGTAGAGTGGACCTGCTTTGAAGCTGACAGGCACAGTGAGATATGCAAGATTCTGCTGGCACCAGAGCTTCCCTGGATGCTGGCAAACTGGTTGGATGAGCACCTGGGCAAGGACTGGGCCGTCCAACGCAGTGAAACCGGGTGTCTGCCCATGATGCCAATCACGCCCCCCCACATCAATTCGCGCTACCTGTCGGCTGGCATTCGCGGCGGCTGGATGCGCCCGGCCACCGGCTATATGTTTGCCAGCTGTCAACGCGGCGCCGAAGATGTCGCCCAGCAGTTGTTAAAAGCACACGCCCAGAAGCGTTGGCACCTAACGCCGCCGCGTATTCGCCCTTCTGCACTCAACTGGATGGACAAGGTCTTTCTTCAGGCGATGCGTCAACACCCGGAGGCTGCACCAGGCTGGTTCCTTCAGTTGTTCGCCAACACCACGGCTGCTCAGCAGCGGCGATTCCTGGGCGATCAGCCCAGCGCTGGCGACCTGCTGGCCATTATGCAAGCGCTGCCCCCAGGGCCTTTTGTGCGCGCTGCACTGCCACGTTTTTCAATATCACGAGGGCACTGACATGCAGGCAACTCATCATCCACCCGCTTTCTGGCTGTTCCCTATTGGCCTGGTAGTCGCACTTGGCGTTTCTGCCTTGCCTGGTGAATGGCCGCTATATGCCATCCTGGCGATCAGTACCGCCGTGCTCGGCTTGCCTCATGGCAGCCTGGATACCGCTGTGGCCAAGCGTCACCTCCCGCTGAAAGGCCCTTTGCAACTGGTGGGGTTCCATCTTGGGTATCTGGCATTGGGCGGAGTCGTGTTGGCGATCTGGTGGCAGGCGCCCAATGCGGCACTGGCGGCTTTTCTGCTCTATTCAGCGGTACATTTTGCCGATGATATTGCCGTGCGGATTGGCCATATCGGCGGTACCGCCTACGGGCTTTGGGTACTATCACTGCCGGTCACTTTTCACCCCGAACTTGTGGTGCCTTTGTTCGAAATGCTCGGTGCTGATCAGGCCGCTCGAATCGTTGCAGTGGCGCCTTATACCCTGGCGCTCGGCGGTGGCGTGCTGGCCATCTGCCTGGCGCGTTGCCCCCAGCGGGCAACCAGCGACTGGCGAGACCCCTTGCTGCTGGCAGCAGGAGCCGCCCTGCTTCATCCCTTGGCCTATTTCATTGCTTACTGGTGCTTTCTGCACAGCCCGCGCCACCTTGAACTGGCCGCGCGGGATCTGGGCATTCACGGCTGGCGCGATCGCCTCAAAGCGGTCGCGCCCATCACCCTGGCGACCTATGCGCTCGCGCTGATCGCTGTGCCTTTTCTGATGGAGCTGCCCAGTGATGCCGCCCTGATGCGTATCGTTTTTATCGGCCTGGCCGCCTTGACAGTGCCTCACATGGTGCTTGAGCTGATTGCCAGCCCGCGTCGAGCGGGCTAGCGTCATCAAACCAGTCTGTTGATATCTCTATAAAATATCGCCGCTGGCTACTTCACACAATAATTCGTCCCGCCAACGTTCTGCTTGCCGTCGAGGAATCCACGGCAAGACAATCCGCCCACTGGCTGCGCGAACATCCAGGCTGGCCAACCCCAGGCGTCGCTGCCAGAGAGGCTGCAGCAGTGACACCGATTGCACGCGAGCGGTCGGCAGCCAGCGCACAGTCCGGCCAAGCACTCCCTGGCGAAGCCCAACCCATCTCGCTTCGCGGCATAGCCTTAGACGCCACCAGCCAAGGGCGGCAAGCATGCTGATCACAAACGTCACCGCCGCCAACGAAAGCAACACACTGACTGGTGCCCCTTGTAGCATCAGGCTTCCGATCAAGAGTGTACCGAATGCCCACCAACGTCCGATTCCCGTCAACATGGCACCGGCATGCGGTCGCTGCCAGTCTGGCTGAAGCGGCAAATGCAGTTCCTGCATCAGATTCTGCAGGGCACAGCGATGCAGGACCGGCACCACAAAGTGCTCGGTATCCTGCCCTGCCTGTCGATCACCGGCCTTGCTGATCATTAGTGAATGGCGCCCCATCAGTCGCCCCATCCAGCTAAGGCGCACCGTTACCATCTGAATGCGCTGCCTGCGTACACTGCGGGTCAACACCGTCATCAAACCGGCACGATAGCGAAACTGCTCACCATGACGCTCCAGCTGATAGCCGTGATAACGCACCAGCCCCAGTCCCATTGAAACGACGGCCATTAACAGCACCAAACCCAGGAGTAGACCGCCAACGGCCAGAAACCGCTGCCCTCCGGCCAGGGTCTCGGCGGTCAGCCAGTTCGGCGCGATCACGGCGATGACCTCTTCGAGACGACGCAGCAGTATCTCTGAGAAAGGAGCCAGCACTGGCAGCAGGACCAACAGGGTGTTGCGCATCAGCCCATAGCGCAGCACTTCACAGAGGGGCAGAGACAGGCTGAAATCAGCGTTGAGGCCAGGCTCTTCGGCCTCTGCCGCTGCGGGGCCCGCTTGGGCGCGTGCAATCAGAATCTGTTCGCGCAGGGCTTCGGCTCGCGCCGCGGGAATGCCGGACAGGTGCAGCGTTTCACCGCTGGCGCCAGCGCTATCCAGGCTCAGTACGGCCAATCCGAAGGGCCGGTAATACCAGGGCACCTGTACATCAGCCTGTTGTACGCGCTGAAAATCCAGCGACAGCGTGCGACGACGGACAACGCCCTGACGCAACAGGATTCGCTCGTCGCTGACGGCATACAGAAAGGTCAGATACCAGGCCAGTGCCCCGCCTGTTAACAGCAATAATGCAGCCGGCGGCCCGTATTGGATGGCCAGCTGACGCAGGGTTTCATTGAACACAACCACCACCAGGAGAGGTGCGAGGTTGGCCGAGGCGCCAATCAGTCGGCGCAGCCCATGCAAAGCGAAAAACACAACGGCAACCGGTGACACGCGCTGCCAGTGAACGAGCTCGCCAGGGTCATTACCAGGCTTCATGCGTCGCCCTCCGATGCCTCCCGCTCCCCTACGTCAGGCTCACCCAATTGCTGCAGCACATACAAACGAAGCTGATCGGCACGCACCTTTGCCAAGCCTGGAATGGCCAGGTCCTGGCCACTGCCGCCGGCGGTGTAGATCAGCAGGCGAGCAATGCCTAACAAGCGCTCCAGTGGCCCCTGGCTGACTTCCAGATGCTGGATGCGGTTCAGAGTGACCGAGGTAGTGCGCCGCCACAGCGCCCCGGTGCGCAAATGCAGGTCATGTTGTCGCAGGCAATAACCGGTTAACCGGTAGCGCCTGGGCGCCCAGAACAGGGCCAGCAGGATGATGACAACGCCGGGAACCAACAGGGCCAGTCCGGTGACCCAGGGCAGGGTCAGTGGTAGTTGGTAAAGCTGCCACCCCAGAGGTGCTGCCAGCAGCAGGACGGGCAACAGAGTTAACCGCAATTGCTTCAGGTAAGCGGGATCTACCGGTTGAAAATCCGCTTCCTGAAGAGGCGTAAAACGGTCTGGTTCAAGGACGGGATTTACCTGCTCGGTCATCAGCGATTCTGCCATTTCATCAATATCTTGAGCTGCCGCACCAGGTGCAGAACTCTGAAGCGGGTCGCCAGGAAGGTCGCTCACGGATCAACCGGGTTCACACTTTCCACCTGCAGCAGACGACCTGTCTCACGGGAGAAGCTGAAGTGGCCTTCAACTTCGACGTTCTTGCCCTGGTGCGGAGCAATCAGTTCGTGCGGTTTGATTTCTACCCGGTTGAGATCAATATCTTCGATCCAGTAATGCAGGGGCTCATCAAACGAACGTACTCGACCCGACGTGACCACGTTTTGCTGGTCATGGGCACTGCTGTTGGCGACCAGTACAGCCAGCGTGGTTTCCCTCGGCTGATCAGCATCGCTACCGCACCCCGCCAGCGACAGTACGATCGCGAGCCAGGTGGCCAATACGGCAAGGCCAGCGGTGGGTCTTATCTGCATGGAATACCTCGCATCCGATCAGTTTGACAGCTGTCAACGCGCCGGCATTCGCCAGGGGCGCCCGCCACAGGTAGCAAAGTTCTTGCAGTCAGCGGTGCAACCCCGGCATGGCAGGCGGGTCGGCTGGGTGGTGTTGGGTGTCGTGGGCGTCGTCATGGCGGTCTCTTTTGTGAATCGTGAATCGTGAATCGTGAATCGTGAATCGTGAATCGTGAATCGTGAATTAATAGTCGCTTGATAGCAATCAGGCGTTTCAACCCTTTTGCGGCCGCATTCTGTCGCGGGCGTTTTCCAGCCAGGACAACAAGGCAGGAATCACCAGCAGCACCAGAAATGTGGAGCCTCCCAGTCCAAAGGCAATCGAGGTGGCCATCGGGATCAGGAACTGGGCCTGCAGCGAGGTTTCAAACAGCAGGGGCAAGAGGCCACCAATGGTGGTCAGCGAGGTCAGCAGTACCGCCCTGACACGCTGCACTACCGCCTCGTTGAGCGCAGCGGTAATGTCCAGCCCCTTACCGCGCTGCTGGCGGTAGAAACTTACCAGGATGATAGCGTTGTTCACCACGATACCGGAAAGCCCGAACAGGCCAAACAGCGACAGTATGGTCAGATCGATACCCAAGGCCCAGTGGCCCAGCAAAGCCCCTACCAGTGAGAAAGGGATAATCGCCATGACAATCAGGGGCAGGCTCCAGGATGCAAACACCCAGGTCAGGACGCCATACATCAATCCCAGCCCGATCACCAGACCGGTACGCATATCCGCCAGGGTTTCACGCTGGTCAGCGGCTCGCCCCTCAAAGCTGGCCTGCAGGAAATACTCGCGCTCCAACTGAGGGATCAGCTCAGCGGAAAGGCTATCAAGCACGTCCTCGGCTGACGTTACCTCACCGTTGATTTCTGCCGTAACCTCGACCGCCAGTTGGCCTTCGGCGTGGCGCAGGGTCTCGAAGCCCTGGCGATGGGAGAACTCCACCACCTGATCAAGCGGGACCTGTCGACCATCGGCCAGGTTGACCGCCAACTGCGACAGGGTCGAGAGGCTTTCGCGCTGCTCTCTGGGCAGCTGGACACGCACTTCGATTTCATCCGCGCCGGACTGATGCGTCTGCACAAGCTGGCCATCAAAGGCGGTACGCAGCTGGCTGCCGAGGTCTTCAGTGGTCAACCCCAGCGCCTCGCCGTAGGCGTTAACCCGATAAATCAGCTGCTCACGCCCCCAGGGCATGTCATCCTCGGTGCTCAATACGCCGGGCAGCCCGGCCATCGCCTGGCCCAGACGGTCGGCTGCGTCTTTCAACCCTTCGGCGTCTTCCCCGGTCAGGCGCACGTTGACATCCTTGCCCGGCGGGCCTGCTGCACGCTCGTTGATATTCAGGCTGTCCAGGCCAGCGGGCCGCTGGATGCGCTCCCGCCAGGCTTCGATAAAGGCGGCATTGCGGACGTCGCGGGCATCCGGCGAGATCATTTCCACCATCACCGAGCCCACCCCATCGCCGCTGCGGGCAGACCCGTCACTCGACTGGGTGGTGCCATAGTGAGAGACCGCCGTGCGCACCAGGCCACCGCCCATTGACTCATCGGTCTGCTCCAGGGTGGTTTGCAGATGATCAACGAAACCTTCCATTCGGGAACGCTCGGTACCGGCTACAAAACTGGCGTTTGCGTAGATAATGCTCGATTCGGGGGATGGGAAAAAATTGAAGCCCACGCGCCCACCGACCAGAAGCCCGGCAGTGACCAGAGTCACCGCCAGTGCAGACGCTACTGTGGCGCCACGGTGACGCAGGGTAAACATCGAAAAGCGCCGGAAAGGCCCTTCGCGGAACGCATCAAAACGCACCTCGAAGCCCTCTCGCATTCGCACCACACTCAATGCTGAACGACGGGTTGTCTTTTTTGCTGATGATTTTTTCGGCAAGAAGGCGTTGCGCAGGTGAGCAGGCAGGACAATAAAGCATTCCATCAAGGAGGCAATCAGCACGCATATCATGATGACCGGAATATCACCCAGAATGTTGCCGATCACCCCACCCACCATCAATAGCGGCATAAACGCGGCCACCGTGGTCAGCGAGGAGGCGACTACCGGCCATAGCATACGTCGTGCAGCGCCGGCAGAGGCCAACTTGGGGTCTTCCCCCATGCGATGATGGGCATCGGCATCTTCCCCCACCACAATGGCATCATCGACGATAACCCCCAGCGCCATGATCAGCGCAAACAGCGACAGCATATTGATTGAACCGCCAATCAGCCAGAAAACACCCAGAGATGCCATGAATGCAGTCGGAATCCCCACGGCTACCCAGAACGCCACCTGAGCAGGCAGAAAGAAATACAGCAGGACGATAACCAGCAGCAAACCGGTCATACCGTTCACCAGCAGCAGTGAAATACGCTCGTCAATCAGCTGCCAGGATTCATCAAACACCTCAAGCTCGACGCCAGGCGGCAAGGTCGGGCGCGCCTGTTTTAACCAGTCATCCAGACGCTCGGCGGATTCCAGCGAATCGCCACTTTCGGCGCGCTGGAGGATCATTTCTGCCGCGGGTTCCCCGGCGTAGGATAGGGTCACTTCTCCTTCGCGTGGCTCCTGATGAATGATGGCAATATCCCCAAGGCGCAGCTGTAGGCGGTCACTGCTCATCACCGTCAGATCTTCAAACCCCAGGGCGTCGCGGCGCTGCTCCAGCGAGCGCAGTTCGCGTGTGCTGTCCTGCTGGCCAAGCAGACCGGCGGGCAGATCCCGGGACATGCCCTGCACCCGAGAGGCTATTTCCTCAAGCGAGAGCCCCAGTGTCTGCAGGCGTTCAGAAGGCACTTCAATGCTGATTTGCTGGGCAGGCAGGCCATTGATTTCTATTCGGTCAATCCCTGCCATCAGCAGTTCGTCCTCAAGGCCCTGGGTCACCTGACGCAACTCCTGAGGCGCCATATTGCCATGTACCAACAGGCGCGCTACCGGCTCATAGCGGGCAACACGCGACACTTCCGGGGTTTCGGCTTCCGCCGGCAGATTGGTAAAGCTATCCACTTGCTGGCGGACATCATCCAGCACCAGGACAGGATCGCTGCCTTCCTCAAACTCCAGGGTGATGTTGGAAACCCCCTGGGCTGACGTAGAGGTCATGCGTTTGAGGCTATCCAGGCTGCGCAGGCGCTGCTCAAGAGGGTTGGTAATACCCTGCTCAATATCTTCGGCAGAGGCACCGCTCCACACCACCCTTACGCTGACCACATCCAGCGCGAAGGTCGGGAAAAACTGGATATTCATCCGTGCAATACCCAGCGCACCGCCCAGCAGCATCACCAGCATTATCAGGTTGGCGGCCACCCTGTGGTGGACAAAAAAACCGATCAGGCCACCGCGTTGCATCATGAATCCTGCCCTGTTTCTGCTGGCCCGTCAGTCACCTCCACGCGCAGACCCTGCACCGCATTGGGCAGATGGGTCGACATGATACGCTCGCCGTCATTCAACGCCTCAGCGCGAACCAGCAGCCAGCGCCCACCATCACGCTGGCGAACTTCGCCCAAGCGCTCAACCTGTTGACGCTCAAGACGATTATCAGCGTTGATACGGTAAATCAGGTCTGCACCATGCAGGGCGGCATAGGGCACTGCCATGGCATCTTCCACCGCCGGGCGTTGCAGCTGCAGCGTCACCATGGCCCCTGGGCGCAGCCCGCTGGCCTCGTCCTCCAGTGCAAAAATGGCTTCGATACCCATGGGGTCACTTTCTCCCGCCAGGCGTTCCAGCCTGAAGCGCTGACCGTCTTCACCCACGGCTATCAGTGGCGTACCTGCATCAAGGGCAGCCTCAAGCTCCACCTGAAAACGGCGTGGAAGGCGCGCGCGCACTTCCAGGCCATCCAGAGAAAAGAGTGACAAGAGCGATGCCTGGGCGGCAACATCATCACCAGGGGCCACATCGACACGGGTGATCCGACCATCAAAAGGGGCCTCTACACGGCCACGGGCCAGATCACGGCGGGCGTTTTCCTCTACTACCCGGGCACGTGACAGACGCGCCTCCAGGCTGGCCAGGCGCGAGGGAAACTCGGCAATGGCACTTTCACGACTTAGAACATTGAGTTGGGCGCGAGCCACCGCATCGCGGGCAGAATCAACATCCGCCTGGGACGCCAGGTTACGCCCCGCCAAGGAGCGGCTACGTTCAAGCTGACGGTTGGCACTGGCCAGAATATCGCGCTCCTGGGTTAATAGCCGCTGGTTGTTCTCGTGGCGAATACGTTCATTTTCCAGCTGGGCTTCCAGGTCGGCCACCTCGGCCTCGGCCTGGCGCACCGGTGATAGAAGATCCTCGTCATCCAGCGCCACCAGCAATTCGCCCTCAGCCACCCGCTGGCCATCGCTGACCGGACGGGCCGTCACGCGGGCCGCAATGGGCGCCACCAGATTGACCATCTCAGGTGCCACCACCTCACCGTAAAGTGGCAGCATCGGCACATGCTCGCTCTGCGCGACCTCTATCGCCTCAACTGGCCAGGTCCGCTCCTGCGCTTCCACCGGAACCGGCTCGGGTCGCGTCAGACGCAGCGCCATAAAACCGCCCACCCCAAGGGCAAGAATAATCACGGGAATTAAACGCTTAAGCATAAACATATCTGTGTATAGAATAAATCGACGCCATCATAACGCATTGTCGCACTGAAGGCCTGTACCACTGTTAAAGGTTGTACAATACAGGCTGCGACACACCCGCGCAGCACAAAAGGCAGCCTAATGAGTCAACGCCCGAACCATCGAGTACTGTTCAGACTGGTCAGCCTGCTGCGCCCTTATCGGCTACGCCTCGCCCTGGCGGGTATGGCCTTGCTGCTGGCCGCTGGCAGCGTACTGGCACTTGGCAATGGCCTACGCCTTTTGATTGATAACGGCTTTCTCGCCGATGATGCCCAGGCGCTGGGCAAGACCCTGGGCCTGATGCTGGGGGTGGTCAGTGTGCTGGCTATGGCATCGGCACTGCGCTACTACCTGGTCAGCTGGATTGGCGAACGCCTGGCCGCTGATCTGCGCCAGCAGGTCTTCGATCACCTGCTGAGCCTGGAGCCCAGTTTTTTTGAAAGCGCCAGTGAAGGACGCTCAGCCGGAGATATTGCCTCGCGGCTGACCGCCGATACCAGCGTGCTACAAAGCCTGTTTGGTTCTTCCATTTCCATGGCGCTGCGTAATCTGGTCATGCTGATAGGCGCTGTTGTGTTGATGCTAATTACCCAGCCGTGGCTTTCGGCCATGGTGCTGATTGGCATCCCCACTACCCTGTTGCCAATTGTCTGGTACGGGCGCCGGGTACGTCGGTTGTCACGTACCAGTCAGGACAGAGTGGCGGAGCTTGGCCGCTATGCCGAAGAAGCGCTGCGTGGCATTCAGACCCTTCAGGCCTTTTCCCATGAGGCTCAGGACAGACACCACTATCGTCAGCGCGTCGAGCAGGCGTTTGGCTCTGCCGTGGCACGCACTCGCCAGCGCGCCTGGCTCACCGGCATCGCCTTACTGGTGATCTTCAGCGCCGTAGGCCTGATGCTGTGGCAAGGTGGGCAGGCGGTGCTGGCGGGCACCTTGAGCCCCGGCGAGCTGTCAGCGTTTATCTTCTACGCCATACTCGCCGCCGGGGCAGTCGCTACCCTGGCGGAAGTCGCCGGTGATGTGCAACGCGCCGCCGGTGCTGCGGAGCGGCTGCTGGAACTGCTGGATACCCAACCCGGCATCCAGGCGCCCATGGCGCCCGCCACCCTGAAGCAGCCCGCCCAGGGCACTCTCACCCTCAGCGACATTCACTTTACCTATCCAGGGCGCACGCTTGCGGCGTTGAATGGCATCGATATTAATATTCAGGCCGGTGAACAGGTGGCTGTGGTAGGCCCCTCCGGGGCGGGTAAAAGTACCTTGCTAGGGTTGCTGTTGCGCTTTTACGACCCGGCACAAGGCTGTGTGCTGCTAGACGGCATGGATATCCGTAAACTCGACCTCACCCAGCTACGCGCCACCATGGGGCTGGTGGCTCAGGAACCGGTGTTGTTCAGCGGCTCGGTGGCAGATAACCTGCGCTATGGCGACCCCCAAGCCGATCTCGACAGGCTGCGCTGCGCCGCTAGGGATGCCAGCGCGCTGGCGTTTATTGATGCCCTGCCCAATGGCTTTGATACCCCGCTTGGCCCAGGCGGTGTGCAGCTCTCCGGCGGCCAGCGCCAGCGCCTGGCAATTGCCCGTGCCTTGCTCAAGGACCCGGCCGTACTGCTGCTGGATGAAGCCACCAGCGCCCTGGATGCCGAAAGTGAACGCTTGGTACAGCAAGCCCTGGACCGTCTGATGCAGGGGCGCACCAGTATCGTGATTGCTCACCGCCTGGCCACCGTGGTGAACGCTGACCGCCTGCTGGTGCTCAAGGACGGCCAACTGGTAGCATCAGGCACCCATAGCGAACTTATCCAGAGTAGCGATCTGTACCGCCACCTGGCCGCTCTGCAGTTTGGCGCTAAAGCGCCTGTTGAACGAACCCACTGAACCCTGTCTTTTGATCATCAGCGCTCAAACACAGCAAGACTGTGAAAAACTCAACGCATCAGAAGGTTAACTGCCATGCCATCACGTCTACGTGACCCCCGCGTCTGGTTCTCGCTGCTGCTTGGCCTGCTGGGGCTTATCTATCTTTACAGCATGTCCGAAAGCGGCCTGGCCGAATTCCCCCACCTGATGGCAGGCCTGACAGTGCTTATTCCCTTGACCCTGTTCGGTGTGGTACTGCGCAGCCCCTGGCCTGCCGTCGGCGCCTTGATGATGCTGGTGGTGATCAACATCACCCTGGGGTAGCAGCCTGCGGGCATCTGATATACCCACTCGCAACGTTAGGCAACGACCACGGCACTTGCTTCACCAGCCTCTCTGACGCTGACGGATACGGAGGTGATCGATCAGCTCCTGGCTGATTTCTGTTGAGGGACTGCCGTGGTGGTGAACGGCATGACAATCATACGTTTGCTGTGCGGGATACCCACATCCAGGCCCGGCTGCTTCTTACCCTCTAAGCGGCAAAGCTGCACCGATGACCATAAACACCCCGCCGCAGGTACGATTGAAACCGCGGCCAACCTTCTTCAGCCAGTGGCGAATGCGGTTGGCCATGTTGGCCAGCAGGCCTTCCACCAGGCATTCAATCGCCACAAAGGTGCTCGCCAGGATAAAGAATTGCACCACCAGGCTGCGCTGCGGATCAATAAACTGGGGCAGAAAAGCGCTGAAAAAAAGCAGCACCTTGGGGTTGGTAATGGAAGAAAGCGCGCCTTGGCGATAGAGCTGCCAGCCGTTGGTCAGGTGCGTATTGACGGCCAGATCGCCGCTGATCGGCGGTGAACGCCAGACCTGAATCCCCAGCCAGACCAGGTAAGCCCCGCCGATCCACTTGAGCACCGTCAGCCAGAGGATCGAGGATTTGACCAAGGCCCCGATGCCGAACAGGCACAGGGCAATCACCAGGAAAAACCCGGTGGCCCCCCCGGCAATGGTAAACAGGGTTTTACGGCTGCCGTGGAGTGCCCCATGAGTCAGGGCCAGCAGGCTGTTTGGCCCCGGCGAGAGTGACAAACCGATACAGGCCACCAGATAGAGCAGCCAGGTATTTAACAGCATGAGGTGGCCTTATCGATGGAATGTTTATTCAAGATGGTTTTGCACAAAGCGTGCCAGATGACTATCACCCAGCTCACCGGCGTGCTGATCAACCAGACGACCGTCGGCGTCATAGAAGAGAGTGGTCGGAACGCCGCGCACTTGCAAGGCCTGCTGGGCGGTATAGACAGGGTCCAGCAGGCTATGTTCAAAGCGGACCTGGGTGCCTTGCATGTAATCGGTGATGGCTTGGAGCGTATCGCCCTGATTGATCAACACCATGGTCAGGCCGTCATATTGTGCATACTTTTCGAGCATCGGCATTTCACGGCGGCAAAAGGTGCACCAGCTTGCCCAGAAGTTGATCACCAGTGGCTGGCCCTGAAAATCTTTCAGATTGACCGTCTGGCCATCCAGGCGGGTGAGCGTCAGCGAATCCGGCAGGCGAGGGGCCGGTTTGAAATAGTGGGCACCCCACCCGGCAGCGCCAGCCAATACCAGCAGTGCGGCGATAACAATAGCGATGGATGAGCGCCTCATGAGGTGTTTCCTTAGCCCATCAGGGCCAGATAATGGTCCAGCAGCAGCCAGCCAAACAGATACATGATGTAGCGGATGGAAAACCAGAAGGCGGCCAGCGGTGCCTTGGGGTCATCGCCGCGCCAGACTTTCCAGTTCCAGTACATGAACCGACCGTTGAGCCCAATGACACCCAGCAGATAGACCCAGCCGCTCATGCCCGTTGCAAAGGGCAAAAGCGTGGCGGCCACCGTCAACCAGCCATACAGCCAAAGCTGCAGGCGGGTGAAACGGTTACCGTGAGTGACCGGCAGCATCGGCACACCGGCAGCGGCGTATTCTTCACGCTTGTGGATAGCCAATGCCCAGAAATGTGGCGGCGTCCAGGCAAAGATGATCAGCACCAGCAGCAAGGCATCCGGGCTTGGCTGGCCGGTCATCGCCGTCCAGCCCAGCAGGGGTGGTGAGGCCCCGGCCAGCCCGCCAATGGTGATGTTCTGCGGCGTGGCGTGTTTCAGAAAAGCGGTGTATATCACCGCGTAGCCCAAGAGTGCTGATGCGGTCAGTATGGCGGTCAGCGGATTGACTTCACTCCACAACAGCCCCAGGCCCGCTAATGACAATAAACAGGCATAGGCTGCCGCCTGCCAGTCGCCAATCCGGCCCTCTGCCACAGGTCGCCGGGAGGTTCTAAGCATCAGCTTGTCCAGCCGCCGATCCAACAGGTGATTGAAAGCCGCCGCGCCCATTGCCGCCAGGCCAATCCCCGTAAGCCCGGTCATGGCCAGCCAGATATCCGGCAGCCCCGGCACGGCCAGCGCCATGCCAACGGCGGCACACACCAGCATGACCAACACCACACGAGGCTTACCCAGTTCAAAATAGTCTCTGGCCAGGGTTAAGTACGCTGCCAGTTCCTGCTTTGAGTCTATTACCAGTCCTGTATTACGCATGAACCACCTTCCTGTCAGCAAAGACCTGCGGTGTGGATTGACGGTTGCCGAGCGCCCAGCCGCTATGCAGCAGCAGTAGCATCAGCACGGCCGCGCCGGCGGTGTGCAACAGCGCGACCGAGAGCGGCAGGGCATTCAACACCAGAATGATGCCCAGTGAGACCTGCAGCAGATAGGCGCCTAGTGCCACGCTCAGCCAGTGGCGGGCCTGGGCGTGGTTTCTATAACGCAGTGCCAGCACCAGAAGCCCTACCCCCAGCAGCAGCGCCCCAAGGCGATGCGTGTAATGAATGGCGGTGCGTGCCCCGGCATGCAGTTGGCCGTACAGATAATTGGGGCCGACCTCCTGAGTCAGGTGGAAGCCTTCATTGAAATCCATATTCTCAGGCCACCACTGATAGTTACAGGTAGGAAACCCGCTGCAGGCCACGCCGGCATAATTGCTGGATGTCCAGCCACCCAGCGCCACCTGCAAGGCCAGCAAGAGCACCACCAACCACCAGAGGCCGGGCAACTTCACGTTGGGCTGACCGCCATCGCGGCAAGCCTTAAGACGCCGATACAACCAGAAAAAAGTGGCCAGGACGCTAAAGCCGCCCATCAGGTGCAGGGTGACCACCTGAGGCCAGAGTTGCAGGGTGACCGTCCAGGCGCCAAAAGCCCCCTGCAGGCAGATAAGGCCAAGCAATACAAAGCTTGCCAGCAGCGGATAGCCGGGGATATGCCGATTGCGCCACCCCAGCCAGGCCAGCGCCAGGCCTACCAGCCCCAGGCCGGAGGCAATATAGCGGTGGAACATTTCAACCCAGGCCTTGAAGGCATCCAAAGGCGCATCCGGTGCGAACCCGGCGGCACGCTCGGCATCCGGCACCACAAGCGCACCATAGCAGCCGGGCCAGTCCGGGCAGCCCAGCCCGGCATCTACCAGGCGCGTCCAGACACCTACCAGAATGACCACAAAGGTAAAACCTACGCCAAGCCAAGCCAGCCGCAAGGCACGTTGAACAGCATGGCGATCACGTTCCTGAAGATTGCTGTCAGCTATCATCATAGCGACCCCTTGTTATTGTTATCCGGGTATATCGTGTTCCGGCCGGTTACTCCGGATTGCGTTTCAGCAAACGCGCCAGATCCTGATGCACATCCTCTATATCAGGGAGCGCCGCATAGCGGGTCACTACGATGCCCTGAGGGTCGACCAGCCAGACCTGAAAGTCCTCCACCCATATTGGCGGGCTGCCTTGCCATTGCAGGTTGGCCTCTCCCGGCAACACCTTCTGTTGCTGTTCACTCAGGCGCAGACGCTCTACCCTGGCGGCCTTGCGCCCCAATGCCCTGTGCATGCGCCACCATTGATCCGCCTGGGCCTGGCAGTCGGTGGCACAGGCTTGCGGTGCGCTCCACACCAGTGACCAGCGCTCATTACTGGCCTGCCATTCCAGCGGCCACTGGTTCAAGGGCGGCAGCTGATGATCCAGCTCCCCCCGGGCGACATCCGTCTGCGGAATACCGACCTGCCAGTGCAGCATCGCCCAGGCCACCGGCACGGGCGCGCCCAGCACCACGATCAGTACAATAAGCTGCAGCTTGGCTTTCATACTGTCTCTCCTCGACGGTTATGACGCTTGTCTTGATAAAGCACCCGGTGTCCGGCTACGCCCATCACCAGTGCCAACAGCGCCAGCAATAGCCATTGAACGGCATAGCCGATGTGCCGCTCGGGAGGCATCTGGCTGGGCTTCCACCAACTGGTCAGCTTGCCCTCGCCGGCATTCTGGTGCAGCACGCCCTGAAAATGCGGTTGCGTCAGCGTTTGCCAGGGATCTAGCGTAATTGACTGCAGGCGGTTACCTTCGCGGTTGTCTCCCAATACCAGGTTGCCTGTCTGAAGTTGCTGCCAGACACCGCTGATTTCCTGTGGCCCCTGCGGCGTGCTGACCTCCGGCTCGACGCTGCGATCGACGACTGTGGGCATAAAACCACGCTGTACAAGCCACCAGTGGCCGCTATCCGCCACGAAGGGCGTCAGCACCGCAACCCCGACCTGCCCCTCCAGCACCCGGTTATCCAGCCATAGGGTCTGTTCGCCCAGAAAACGGCCAGAGAGCGTTACCTTGGCCAGATTGGCGGGGGCCTCCTGAGGGTTGTGCAGCCTGTCAGTAGCGGCTTGCTGAGCGATCAACTGGGTTTTCTCTGCGGCCCGCTGCCACTGCCAATTGGCCAGCAATAACCCCGCCAGCGTCAGGCTCACCCATAGCATCCACCAGCATGTCAGGCTGACAAGGCGTTTGACCTGGCGGCGGTTATTTGGTCGACTGAATGCCTTACCACCTCTGCGCTTCAGCGCTGTGGAGTTGAACATGCTAAAGCTCCTGATTGCCCTTACCTTTATTGCCATGCTGGCCAGCCTGGCAGCCGGCGCCGGTTTTCTGCTCAAGGACCCCTCACGTTCCAGACGCACCCTGACCTCTCTGAAACTGCGCATCACCCTGGCCGTGGTGCTGATGCTGCTGTTGATCTATGGGTTTTCCCAGGGCCAGCTCAGCTAGGCGCGCGGCATTAGAAAACCGATCTCAGAAAGCCGATCTCAGAAAACCTATTTCAGAAAACATAAACAAACAGAAACAGACCAATCCAGACCACATCCACAAAGTGCCAGTACCAGGCACCCGCTTCGAAGGCAAAGTGGTTGTCCGCACTGAAATGGCCTTTCAGCACGCGGACCAGCAGCACCGCCAGCACAATGGCACCAATGGTGACATGCAGACCATGAAACCCTGTCAGCATGAAAAAGGTCGAGCCGTAGATACCCGCTTGCAGCGTCAGGCCCAGATGGTTCCAGGCTTCCACATACTCAACGCCCTGAACCACCAGAAACACCAGCCCCAACAGCAAGGTAACGATCAGCCACTGGCGCAGTTTGGGCCTGTCATCCGCTTTCAGCGCATGGTGGGCAATGGTCAGGGTTACACTGGAGGTCACCAGGATCAGGGTATTGATCAGCGGTAACTTCCACGGGTTGACGACTTCCCACGGCCCGCCAACGCTGGGGTCCGGGGTATCCATCAAGGGCCAGCTGGCGGTGAACTCCGGCCACAGCAGCGCAGTAACGCCCTTGGCGCCCTCACCATCCAGCCAGGGCACGGCAAATACCCGTACATAGAAAAGCGCCCCGAAAAAGGCCGCAAAGAACATCACTTCCGAGAAGATGAACCAGGCCATTCCCTGGCGGAAGGAGCGATCCATCTGGCTATCATATAGCCCACCCATGGATTCATTGACCACATCCCTGAACCAGCCCGCCATCACCAGAGCAACCCCCACCAGCCCTACCACCAAAAACGGCAGGCCAGTGCCATAGCTCATCAGGGAACCGGCACCAATGGCGGTACTGCCTGTCACTACCACGGCAATGATCGGCCACTTACTGGTGGGGGGAACATAATACTGGCTAGTCATAAGCGCCTCCCAGTGCGACCGTTTCATCTTCATCGCCTGGATAAAGCGAATAGGCCAGCGTTAGTGTTTCAATATGCTCAGGCAGATCCGGGGCAATCTGGAAGACCAGTGGCAACTCAAGCGTCTCGCCTGCCATCAGCGATTGCTGCTGGAAACAGAAACATTCCATCTTGCGGAAGTGTTCTGCCCCGGCCGACGGCGTGATACTTGGCACCGCCTTGCCTGAACTGGTGATATCGCCCCGATTGGAAAACCGGAACATGGCCTGGGAAATTTCTCCGGGATGCACGGTGATCACAGGGTCCAGCGCCTGCAACTGCCAGGAAAGCCCAGTGCCCGTGCGGGTGACCAGTTGAACGCGCACCTCACGGGATTCATCCACCTCACCGGCGCTGACTACCTGGGCCGAGTTGGCTGTCTTGCCATTGAGGCCGGTGATTTCACAAAAGACGTCATAAAGCGGTATCAGTGCCAGGGTAAAGCCCACCATACCGACCAGAACGCAAAGCGTCCTGATCACGGTTCGCCTGACCCCGGCACGTGCGTGTGTTGTGCTCATGGCAACCTCCAGAAGCGGCTAGTGACGACTCGGCGACTCCGTCAGTGGGTCGAAAGGGGGGGGTGTATCAAAGGTATGCAGCGGTGCCGGGCTGGGTACCGTCCACTCCAGGCCATCCGCCCCTTCCCAGGCGTGAGCATGGGCTTTTTCTCCGCTGCCACGTATGGCCTTGATCAGCACCCAGACAAAAATCAGCTGGGAGAAACCAAACAGGAAGCCGCCAATTGAAGAAAGCATGTTGAAATCGGCAAATTGCAGGGCGTAATCAGGAATGCGCCGCGGCATACCGGCCAGGCCGGAAAAATGCATGGGGAAGAAGGTCAGATTGACGCCGATCACCGACAGCCAGAAATGCCACTTGCCCAGAGTTTCACTGGCGTAGTACCCGGTCCACTTGGGCATCCAGTAATAGGCGGCTGCCATGATCGCAAACAGCGCCCCCGGGACCAGCACATAGTGAAAATGCGCCACCACAAAATAGGTATCGTGATACTGGAAGTCAGCAGGGACGATGGCCAGCATGACGCCCGACAGGCCACCAATGGTGAACATCACAATGAAGCCCAGGGCAAACAGCATGGGGACTTCAAAGGAAATCGAGCCTCTGAACAGGGTGGCAATCCAGTTGAAGATTTTCACCCCAGTGGGTACCGCAATCAGCATGGTGGAGTACATGAAAAACAGCTCCCCCACCAGCGGTATACCGACCGTAAACATATGGTGCGCCCACACCAGGAAAGACAGTAAGGCTATCGCGGCTGTGGCGTAGACCATGGAGGCATAGCCAAACAACCGCTTACGGGCAAAGGTCGG
The DNA here is from genome assembly GCF_007625055.1 of Halomonas sp. GTDB lineage: Bacteria > Pseudomonadota > Gammaproteobacteria > Pseudomonadales > Halomonadaceae > Vreelandella. The sequence goes on along the minus strand of NZ_VMQS01000017.1, from coordinate 10,554 downwards.
CACGATCAGTGAGACAATGCCAAAAGCTGGCAGTATCATGATGTACACTTCCGGGTGCCCAAAGAACCAGAAAAGGTGCTGGAACAATACCGGGTCGCCCCCTCCGGCGGCATTGAAGAAGCTGGTGCCAAAGTTGATATCCATCAGCATCATGGTCACCACACCCGCCAGCACCGGCATTACCGCGATCAGCAGAAAGGCGGTAATCAGCCAGGTCCAGACAAACAGCGACATATCCATCAGGCGCATCCCCGGCGTACGCAGGTTGAAGATGGTGGCAATGATATTGATTGCGCCCAGAATCGAGCTGATACCGGCCAGGTGAATCGACATAATAAAGAAACTGGTGGAAGGTGGCGCGTAGGTGGTTGAGAGCGGCGCGTAGAAGGTCCAGCCAAAGTTTGGCCCGCCGCCTTCCATGAACAGGGTGGACAGCAGAATGCCGAATGCCACCGGCAGTAGCCAGAAACTGAAGTTATTCAGCCGCGGCAAGGCCATATCCGGCGCACCGATCTGCATCGGAATCATCCAGTTTGCCAAGCCGACAAAGGCGGGCATGATGGCGCCAAACACCATGATCAGGCCATGCATGGTGGTCATCTGGTTAAAGAATTCCGGCTGAATAAACTGCAGACCGGGCTGAAACAGCTCGGTACGGATGACCAGCGCCATACTGCCGCCGACAAACAGCATTGCCAGCGAAAACAGCAGATACAGAGAGCCGATTTCTTTATGGTTGGTGGTGACGACCCAGCGCAGTATGCCGGTCGGCCCGTGGGAATCGTGTGCGCCATCCCCCTGAGCGACAGCGCTCGTGCTCACCTGCACGGTCGCTTGCGACGTATCCGATGCCATAACATTAGCCTCTTGTTTTTACGCTCTTTTTATACGCTTTCCGTATTTCTTGTTATGAGCGTTATTAAGCGCAGTTTATGATTGTTGTTGTCAGCGTTACGCTACTCAGATTCCAGCATTGACTGAATTTCCGCTGGCTGTACCCGTTCACCGCTATCGTTACCCCAGGCATTACGCTCGTAGGTAATGACTGCCGCAATTTCGGAAGGTGACAGGTTTTCACCGAAGGCAGCCATCGCCGTACCCGACTTGCCGTGCAGAACGATTTTCTTGTGGTCTTCCAGCGCATCCGGGTCAACCGAGATGCCTTCGCCAGCCAGAGCGGGGAACGCCGGTGGCACCCCTTTACCATCCGGCTGATGGCAGGCAGCGCAGTAGGTGGTGTAGGTCGCCTCGCCGCGTTCCATCAGCTCATCCATTGACCATTCACGCCCGGCACCTGCCGCTTCAGCGGCGGCGGCATCGCGTTTGCTATCCAGCCAGACGGCGTAGTCTTCCGGGGTCACAGCCCGTACCTCAATAGGCATCATGGCGTGGCCACTGCCGCAGAGTTCGGCACACTGGCCACGGTAAACCCCGGGTTCATCCACTTCGAACCAGGTTTCGTTGACAAAGCCGGGGATGGCGTCTTTCTTGACCGCCAGATCAGGCACCCACCAGGAATGAATGACATCATTGGCCGTCAGCAACAGGCGGATTTTCTGACCCGTGGGCACCACCATGGCCTCATCCACTTCCACCAGGTAGTTATCCCCCTTGGCTTGCGATCCATGGATCTGCTCTCTGGGCGTGGCCAGGTTACTGAAAAACTCGACATCGTTTTCGAGGTACTCATAGCCCCAACGCCATTGATAGCCGGTCACCAGGATGTCGATATCGGCCTGTGAGGTGTCGTACATCTTTTTCAGGGTGGCGGTTGCTGGCACGGCCATCAGCACCAGTATCACCATGGGAACGGCTGTCCAGAGTATTTCTACTGCGGTATTTTCATGGAAATGCGCGGCACTGGCACCCTTGGATTTACGGTAGGCAATCAAGGAATAAAACATGACGCCGAAGACCACGACGGCAATAGCGACGCAGATCCAGAAGATGGTCATATGCAGCCCGAATACTTCCCGGCTGATCTCGGTGACCCCAGCCGGCATATTCCAACCGGATGATGTATTGATAGATGATGCCTGTACGGTAGCCGCTAGAAACGGCTGAGACGCGGCGCCCAGGGCGGCCCAGGTAAGTCGGCTCATCAATCCCCCCTCTTATTGTTATCAGTCAGGAAGTGCAGCCACAAAATAGATAGCGTTAGAATTTTCTACCGGTCTTATTTGAATTGTCATTCAATTACCCAAAAGCGCTCCCCACGCCCGCGGGGTGTCCCTTTCAGGATTTTTCAGGTTCTTCAAAGCGCACCAGATCTTCATAGGCATGCCAGCTGGCATAACCGAGCACAGGCAATACCAGTGCCAGACCGATATAGAAGGTCAGCACACCGGCGACCACACAGCCTGTCAGGATGGCGGCCCACAGCAGCATCGGGCGGAAATTGTGGGCAACACTGCGGATGCTGGCTTCAATACCTTCCATAAAGGTGAGGTCACGATCCATCAGGGTGGGGATGGCCACGACGCTGATGGTAAAGGCGCCAAAAGCCAGGACGCCGCCAATGGCCGTTCCCACCGCCAGCATGGTCAACCCTTGCAGGGTGGTAAACAGGGCCAGATAGATGGTGTCAACATTGGGCACATTCATGCCGAAAAACAGCGCGAACAGCAAGGTAGCTAAACGAATCCAGGCCAGAAAGAAAATCATCATCATCAGGCCCATCATCGCCAGCTGGCCAGCATGCGGCCGCCAGCACCCCAGGGCGTGCCCAAGGTGAGGCGTTTGTCCACGCTCGATTGCCTGGCTGACTCCATAGGTGCCTACCGCGACCAGTGGCCCGATAAACATGAAGCCTGCAATCAGCGGCAGTAGCACGTGCCAGAACCCCATTGTCACTGCACCCGCGGTGACAGCCAGGCTCAGACCCACCCAGAAGATACCGTAAGCCAGGCTGACCACTGGCGCCCGGCGAAAATCCTCCACACCCGCCAGCAGCCAGGACTTGGGGTTGTCCATCGTCACTGTGTTGATATGAATCTTGATTATCGGCGGTTGTTGAGAAGCAGCGGATGCGGTTTCTTCAACTTGCCCGCCAGAGTCGGGCGCGCTCCCGAGTGACGAACCGGCTTTTTCGGGTGAGTCTTTGGCAGCGCTTTTCACATCAGTGCTGTTCATCGCGTAGCCATCTACGGAAGAACTCTTCATGGCAGAACTCCTTTTATTGTTATTGGCGTTGACCTTGCCAAGTCGATATTGTCCATCATCGCCGCTTCCGGATAAGTGGCTAAGAGCCATCCAGCCACAAAGTAATGACATTAAGGATTTATTAAGCAGGCTACAATCACTATAGATGATTCCTCGGCTAACGAAGGCGTCCACCGACAACGAGTACAAAAAGTACACGGATCGCGCAGTTAGCATCGAAAAAATTGGCGGATGGGGCATATGAATAACATTGGTTCTTGATAACGGCACTGACTCATTCACACTTCACTACTTCAGAAACACCAACACCCTCAATGGAGGGTGTTGGTGATAAGTCAATGCTGATAACGCTTAACGTTGATCTTTGTAGATGCGCCCTCCTTTCATGATCATGCTCAGGTTGCGCTCAGGATCATGCAGAAAGTCCAGGTTTTGGCTTGGATTGCCCTCCACCAGCAGCAGATCAGCCAGCGCACCTTCTTCTATTTTGCCCAGCACGCCGGGATAAGGGTTACGCGGGCCGGAAAGTGCCAACAGCTCGCCATTGCGCCCGGTAGCCATGGCCAGCGCTGTCAAGGGATCGTAAAAACGCGTCAGCTTGGCCAGGTGGCGCAATTGGTTAGGGGTATTCTGGGGATTAAACAGAATATCGGTTCCCCAGGCGGTCTTGACGTTGAAACGCTGGGCCATTTCATAGGCACGCAGCGTACCTTCCGCCACCTGCCGCTGGGATTCACGGCGCGCAGCGTCTGGATAGACGTTAGCATCCTCATCCTGCAGAAAGGGTTGCAGGCTCCACCAGGCGTCGTGATCGGCCATCATGCGCACACTGTCTTCATCTGCCAGCTGGCCATGTTCGATCGATCTGACCCCCGCCCGCAGCGAGCGCTGAATCCCCTTGGAGGTATACACATGCACCATGACGTAGGTGCCCCAGTCGTCTGCCGCTTCTACCGCTGCGCGCAGTTCACGCTCGGTAAACTGGGTGCTGTCCAGGGGGTCATAAGATGACGCGACGCCGCCACCCGCCATCAGCTTGATCTGCGAGGCCCCCAGCATCAGCTGCTCACGGGTACGGCGTAACACCTCCACTTCACCATCGGCAATCATGGCCACGCCCTGGCGCTCGGCTTCGCTTAGCGGGGTTGTCGTGCCGCGCGGAACTTCATGGCGCATACGAAAATCGCCATGCCCGGAAGTCTGGGAGATCATCGCACCGGCCGGAAAGATACGCGGCCCAACGGCGACGCCGTTGTCAATGGCGCGTTTGAGCGCAAAGGAAGGGCCGCCCACATCACGCACCGAGGTTACTCCACGCATCAAGGTTCGCTCGGCTTCCCGAGCTGCCACCAGGTGCACGTAACCGATATCAGCCGTCATGGCTTCCACCTGGGAAATCGCCGCCAATGTAGTATGCCAATGCGCATCAATCAGGCCGGGCATCAATACCCGCCCGCCGCAGTCCATCACTTCAGCCTCTCCGGTGTCAGCATCGGCGGGCAGAATGGCGGTGATCTTGCCACCCTCCACCCTGACCGACATGCCGTCCTGCAAGGCGCCTCCGGTGCCATCAAACAGTTTCAGGTTGGTCAGAAGCATGGGCCCATCACGCTGTTCGGGCTGCTGACCCACCGCAAAAGGCGTATGCAGCCCCGCAAACATGGCCATGACCGCAGCCGTCCCGCCCAGCATCTGCCGCCGGGTGATCCCGGCCATCACACGGCCATGAAACTGCTGCAGCACTGGCGAACCACAACAGCAGGCGCCATGATGATGCACTGTCGCTGGCTGACGTTGGAAGAACGGTATCAACATTGAATGGGAATCAGACATGAATGGCTTCCTTATAACCCCATAATCCCCCAAAAAGGGCAGCGGATGACACCCTTGCTAACCCGCACCCTCTTAAAAGGTCTTGTTACAGTGTTCCAGCCTGGTGAATGAAGCCTGGCCAGTATCGGATTCATTTCAGCGCCAGGAGCGCTCAGTTCCTGTTATCGCTCAGACCTGAGGCGCATCAAAGTTCCAGGGTTCATCGGTGTAGACACACACGTTGGCATCTTCGATATCGCCGTCTTCAGCTGCCACATGGCGGGCAAAAAAGTCCTGGATCTCGCGGCGCTGGCAGTGCGCTTCAAATGCTTCCCGGCTGGCCCAGATTTCGTGAAAGACAATCGGATCGCTGTTCCCCTGAGCAAAGGGGTTATCAATCTGGCGGGTCACAGTGTACTGCAGGCAGGCATCCTCCCGTCGGGTGTTGGGTTCGAGTGCCTGCAGCGCCTTGAATACGGCTTCTTCCTTGCCGGGCTTGGGTTTAAAACTGGCAATACAATAGATTTTTTTTGACATGTTAGCGCCTTGTCGTGTGCATCAATAAAGGGTGGCAGTTTACTCAACCGCCGTGGTTTCGGAGATACATCAGGTCAGTAGTCGTTCCGTTAGCGCCTGCAAGTCCATGACCGTCATGTCCGGCTCGATCCCCCAGGGATCGAACGGCGCATCCGCATGGCGGCGTACCCAGGCACTGCGTAAGCCGGCATGGCTTGCCCCGATGACATCGAAGGCATTGCTGGAAATCAGCCAGGTATTCTCAGGACGCGATTCCAGCCGGGTGCGCAGATGGGTGTAAACCGCCGGGTCGGGTTTAAAGCGTTTCACTTCGTCGACGCTGATAATGTCGTCCATGAATTCACCCAGGCCGCTGCGTTCAAGCAGTTGGCTGACGGCTTCCCGGGTACCGTTGGAAAAGGCCACACAGCGCACATCGGCGACTTTCAGACTTTGCAGGGCAGGCGCGGCATCAGGAAAAGCGGGCAGCTCGGCATACACGGCCATCAGATGGTCGCAATCGTTATCCGTCAGCCCGGCCTGCAATGCACGGTCGGTAAAGATCAGCGCTTCGCGGGTACATTGCCCAAACGGCAGGTAATGCCCCATCAGGGTATGGCGAAAGCTGTACTCCAGCTGTTTGTCCCGCCAGCGGCGCGCAAATTCAACGGCCTTGCCAGGCTCTCCCAGGCGCTTTTCAAGCTCAGCAGTGACCCCCTGGGTGTCAATCAGGGTGCCGTATACATCAAAGGCGATCACGGGGTGCATACTTTCCACTCCTGTTGTCTTGAGTTGTCACGTTACCTGAGTTGTTAGATATAACACCATCCCTCGATGCACAATCATCAAACACTCTGGCGACCGAAACAGCAACGCCGCTGCCTGGTCAATCAGGCAGCGGCGTCAAGAAAATACGACAGAAAAAAGTGTGGGTTATACTGCCAGGACTTCTTCCTTCTCGCCTTTGGTCAGATCACCGGAGCGCACCAGCTCATCGGTGACGTTATCAACGGCACGCTTGGCGCGGCTGATCATTTCATCCACCTCGGCGCGATTGATGGTCAGCGGCGGGGCAAAACCAAGAATGTCACCCTGCGGCATGGCGCGCACAATCAGGTTCTCTTCCAGAGCGGCCGCCGAGACCCTTGGGCCGACTTTCAATGCCGGGTCAAAGTGCAGACGCTGCTTGGCATCGGGAGAGAATTCCAGTGCGGCCATCAGGCCCACGCCGCGTACATCCCCCATCAGCGGGTGACCTTCAAATGCTGCCTTGAGCTGCTGCTGGAAGTAGGCGCCGGTATCCGCGGCATTACCCACCAGGTTCTCGCGCTCAATGATATCCAGGTTGGCCAGGCCAGCGGCACAGCCCAGGGCATGACCGGAATAGGTCCAGCCGTGGCCGAACGGGCCAAACTCACCGGTGCCCTGCTCCAGCACTTTCCAGACTTTATCGCCAACAATCACGCCAGAAAGCGGCTGATAAGCGCTGGTCAGGCCCTTGGCGATAGTAATCAGGTCAGGCTGCATGTTGTAGTGGTGACTACCGAACTCGGAACCGGTACGGCCAAAGCCGCAGACCACTTCATCGGCAATCAGCAGGATGTCGTACTTGGCCAGCACGGCCTGAATACCTTCCCAGTAACCTTCCGGCGGCGGCACAATGCCCCCTGTACCCAGCACTGGCTCGCCGATAAAGGCAGCAACGGTATCCGGGCCTTCTTCAAGAATCATGGCTTCGAGCTTTTCCGCGCAGAACGAGGAAAATTCGCGCTCGGTCATGCCGTGCTGTTCCGCCGCCCGGTGGTAGTAGTAAGGTGCTTCGGTGTGACGGATAGTATCAATCGGCAGATCGAACTTGTCATGGAACGCCTTCAGGCCGGTCAGCGAGCCGGAGGCAATACCGGAGCCATGGTAGCCACGCATGCGCGAGATGACTTTTTTCTTCTGCGGACGCCCCAGTACGTTGTTGTAGTAGCGCACGATCTTGAGCTGGGTTTCATTGGCATCAGAACCGGACATACCGTAATAGACCTTGGACATGTTCATGCCAGCGGCCTTGATGATGCGCTCGGAAAGCTCGACCTGAGGCTCGTTGGAGTGGCCTACATAGGTGTGATAGTAGGAAATTTCCATTGCCTGCTTGTAGATGGCTTCCGCGACTTCCGTGCGGCCATAGCCAATGTTGACGCAGTAAAGGCCCGCAAAGCCATCGATGAACTCACGGCCATCCTTGTCGACGATATTGATGCCCTTACCCCCGGTGATAACCCTACCCGGTGCATCCCCGTGAGCGAAATCACGCAGGTGGGTAGAAGCGTGGAAGGTGACCTTGCGGTCACGTTCAATCAAATCCTGATGCAAGCTCATGGCGTACTCTCTGTTCAGATGGTGTCTCCTCTTGCATGACGAGTGTTAACTGAGGAGAGCGTTTATAGATTAAGGCACCCCCTTCAGAAGGCGGTGCCTGTCAGTTACTGACCGTCGGGAATCAGCTTCCTGATACGGAACCGAGGGCGCCCAGGCAGTAGTATTTGGTTTCCAGGTATTCATCAATCCCGGTTGCTCCGCCTTCACGGCCGAGGCCGGACTGCTTGACGCCACCGAAAGGCACGGGGGGCCCCGTCATCTTGACCGAATTGACACTGACCATGCCGTATTCCAGGGCGCGCATCAGCTTCCAGATACGCCGAATATCATGGGTATAGACATAAGCGGCCAGGCCGTATTCGGTGTCGTTGGCCAGCTCGATGACTTCATCATCATCGCTGTAGGCGGTAATACCGGCCACCGGGGCGAAGTTTTCTTCCCGCCATACCTGCATGTCAGGCGTTACCTGAGTCAGCAGGACCGGCATGAAGAAGTTCTCACCCGGCGCCTGACGTTGGTCACCCGCCACCAGGGTCGCCCCGCGGGCAATCGCATCATCGACGATTGCGCTGGCTTTTTCCACTGCCTGACGATGAATCAGCGGGCCAAGGTCAACTTCGCTTTCCAGGCCATTACCTACCGTCAGGGCGGCCATGCGCTCGGCAAACTGTTCGACGAATTCATCATGAATGGATTCGTGAACCAGAATACGGTTGGCGGCCAGGCAATCCTGGCCTGAGGTCTGAAACTTGGCATCCACAGCGGCGTAGGCCGCTTCTTTCGGGTCCATGTCAGGGCCGACAATAAAGGGCGCATTGCCGCCCAGCTCCAGCGACAGGCGCTTGACAGTGCCAGCGCTCTGCTCCATCAACAGGCGGCCTACCCGGGTGGAACCGGTAAACGACAGCGCCTTGATGCGCGGCTCGGCGCACAGGATCCTGGAGACTTCAGCCGGCTCGCCCAGCACCACATTGAAGATGCCCTTGGGGATACCCGCGCGCTCAGCCAGCTCGGCCAGTGCCAGAGCAGAAAACGGGGTCTCGTTGGCGGGTTTGACGATGACCGGGCAGCCTGCGGCCAGGGCAGCGGCTGCTTTACGGGTAATCATCGCCAACGGGAAGTTCCAGGGCGTAATCAGCGCGGCAATGCCTACCGGCTCCTTGAGGGTGCCCAGAGACGCATTGGGAATATGGCTGGGAATGGTTTCGCCATAGGTGCGCTTGCCTTCTTCGGCAAACCAGCGCACAAAGCTGGCGCCGTACTCGACCTCACCCCGGGCGTCCGGCATGGGCTTGCCCTGCTCCAGCGTCATGATGGTGGCCAGGTCTTCACGGTTGGCCTGAAGCAGGTCATACCATGCCAGCAGTCGCTCGCAGCGCTCATCGGCACGCAGCGCACGCCAGTGAACAAAGGCCGACTCGGCGGCATCAACGGCAGCAGTGATCTGGTTAGCGTCCAACAAAGGAATATGGCCGAGCACTTCCCCCGTTGCCGGATTGGAAACCGCTTCTTCCCGATGGCCGTGGGTCCACTTGCCGTCAATATAGGCATACTGACGAAACAGACGCGGGTCTTCCAGGCGCTCGGCCAGAGTGATTGCGTGGATGGCGGTCAGTGCTGACATGGAAACCTCCCTGAGCGATCACGCCGTGGCATTGACCACGGCGTAACATCATTGATTCACGATATAAAGGCACAACAGCCAAATAGACCATTGGCGATTCGATGTACTCAGAGTAAGCCATAAGTCGCACGAAGTGCTTTTGAAAGCGCCCGTTAAAAATGGCGTTTTTTTTGTGTCTAGCGGTTTAACATGGTGTTTTTTTGGCCCGCCCACCCATCAGCCAATATCGTTCGGATCGATCTCAAGTTCACTACGTTTGACTGATTTGGTCACAATATAGGTGAAGTAACGCTCTATACCGGCCTCAGAGACAAGCCACTGATCCATCAGGCGTTGATAGCCGTCGATAGTGCGAGTTTCAAATTTCACCAGGTAATCCACGCCGCCACCCACAGCCACGCATTCGGTCACTTCCGGCGTTTCCATCACCAGGGCTTCGAAGTAGGCAAAGCTGGCTGCATCGTGCTTTTTAAGTTCGATCTGCACCCACACAGGGTTACGGGGTACCAATATCTGTGTATTGATGCGGGCGCTGTACCCCTGGATCACACCGGCCTTTTCCAAACGTTTTACCCTTTCCCAACAGGGGCTGACCGACAGATTGATCGCCTCGGCCAGTCTGGATTTGGTAATTCTCCCGTCTCGCGAGAGGATGTTCAGAATTTTCAGATCATAACGGTCAAGTTTCATCATGGAAGGTATTTGTCGCCTCAGGCGTCAAGGGTCTCCACTACGTCGGCAATCACGGCCAGCGTATCGCCCATGTTGATCAGCGCCGGCGCACGCCGCGCCATCAGCACACCGTCACGCTCGGCATGATAGGTCACCGGTGCGCTGCCGCTGCGTGTCATATCGTATACACGGGCAATGGGCTGGCCTCTTGTCACGCTATCACCCAGTGCCACCAACAGTTCCAGCACCCCACTGTGCTGACTTTGCACGTAACAGCTGGCATCCGGCATATCCAGATACTGCTGGCCGCCTTGCGGCATTTCCACCTCACCCTGAATCAAGCCATAATGGATCAGGAAGTTGCGTACACCGCGTTCGGTAATCGCCATGCTGTCAGGCGT
>NZ_VMQS01000016.1:24575-40109 GCF_007625055.1 Halomonas sp. | reverse complement strand
CCAATGCATGCGCGTCTGTTAAAGGCCCACTCCCGGTGGAGACAAAGGCTTCGATAGCATGCACCAAGGCATCGGTCAGCATGGCGTAGCTGGGTTGGGTATGCAGGACCTGCGGGTGACACTGTGACCCTCTTAAATGATCATCACGGGCACCGGCATTGAACAACATCTGGCCTTCATCAAGCCTGTCGGCCATCGCGATCAGAGCACTTGCTGGCACATTGGCCACAAACAGATCGATGTCCTGCTCCTGCATTTCCTCGAATGCGTCAAGAAGGTCCGCTTCCTCATCGGCAACATAATTAGTTAGCGGGTAGTCATGGCCCAGAAATTGGCCACTGGTGAGGTTATCCTCTATGGCCAACTCAGCGCCGCGCAACCCGGAGTCTTCCGGCTCAGGAAACACATTGGAAAGCACCGGCCCCTGATGAGGTTGCCACTGAAGATAACCAACGTTTATTTCCAGGGCTTTAGCACCAGGGGCTAGAAAACAAATGACGCCGGCCACTCCACCCAGACGCAATAAAAAGCCTGATCGGAACGCGCGAGGTTTTTCTCTGAACCGCTGACTCTGCAAAAGGCCAGTATCTGTATCTCTGCTAAACAGCATTGCCAAGCACCTGTTGTTTCATAATTTTTTTGACATTACCCCTCCACCTTACGCAGATGAATGCCCTGATGGGATGACATTTCTCGTACTTAGGTGCCATGACAAAAGTGTTCACGTGGTGATGGTTGCTGGAAGAATTACTCTGATTACGACCAAGGAAGTAGTTTTTGAACTCTAAAGTGGGATGTGTTGTTAAAGAATCCGCACCTACAGTAATGCCTATTAACAAAAGAAATCTATAACAGTGATTCAAACCATTCCCTTGATTCCATCAGAGGCACACAACAATGTTTATTATCAATAACAATCCCTTGAAATTTAATCGCAAAGAGCGTGCTTGTCTCAAGGCATCACTGATGTTGATTGGCTCAATGTCTTTGGCGGGTTTGGCATATGGACATGGAGACGTAACGCCTCAAGGGCTGGATACCGAAGGCCTGCCTGAGATCAGCAAAGATGTGCTCAGCAATCCCTTCCGTGAAGATGCTGAACACGGTGAGTATTATGAGCTCGCAGCAGAACTGGGTAAAAAGGGCTATGCCGGTAATTGTGCCAACTGTCATGGCATAGAGGCGATGTCAGGGGGGTTGACCCCAGACCTGCGGGAACTGACGGAGTGGGACGACGAATATTATATCGGCCGAGTCGTCAACGGAACCGGTGGTGGCATGCCTTCTTTCAAGGATAACCTAGATAGGTCGGCAGCTTGGGCCATCAAGACTTATGTCGAGTCGGTGCAATAGCCTTTAAGCAATGTTCACGGCTACACAACTGTCAAAAACAAGAGTCACTTGTCATGAAAAGACACTTTTTTGGTGTGGTAGCGGCACTGCTGCTTTTTCCATGGTTAAGCGTTAATGCCCAGCAGACTGTGACCGTTGTCCCTGATCGGACCTACGACAAAGTAATGGAATCAGGGTATCTGGTTGCCGCTTTCTATGAGGACTTCCCCCCTTACTCATGGCAAGAAGACTTCACCCCTCAAGGTATTGATGTAGACATAGCCCGCCGGATTGCCGAGCGCATGGGGCTGGAGCTCAGGACTTTCTGGATATCTCCCGACGAAACCCTGGAAGGCGATCTGCGCAACTCCATCGGCGTGGGCCATTACATGCGCCGGGGTAATATCGCCGATATCCTCATGCGTGTACCCTACGACAAGCGCTACGCCTACCAACAGGATGAAATGGGCAACCTGATCAACGAGATGGGGGTTCTGTTCGGCCCTTACAGTGAAGAACAGTGGCGTATCGCCTACAACACTGAACAGCTTGATAGCGTCAACACCATTGCCGTCTTGCAGTACCACCCGGTCGGCGTCGAGATGGCCAGCCTCCCCGAGACCTACCTCAGCACCTTTATGCAAGGGCGCATTCGGGACCAGGTACGCCAGTTCAGAAACATGACAGATGCCTTTGATGCACTCGCCGCTGGTGACGTTAGCGCAGTGATGGGCATGCAGGGTGAAATCGATTATCACCTTGATCGCCTGGCGGATCAGCCCTTGGCCCAGGCCGAGACGGGATTTCCCTCAATTGGTAAGCAGCAGTGGGATGTCGGTATGGCGGTGAGATTTACCTATCGTCAGCTTGGCTATGCCATCGAAGCCGAAATTGATGGCATGGTGCGTGAAGGCGAAGTGGCCGAGCTTTATCACCAACATAACTTGAGTTGGTCCTTGCCTGCCTATTATGACCAGATTCTGGAGCCTGATGATGCTGTCCTGGAACTTGATAATGTATCCATCGATCCATAAGTCGGTAAGAGCTGCCTCAATCATCAGTTTGGCGGTTCTGTTCAGCCTCGTGTCCAGTAAGGCCTTTGCATTACCAGAGGACATTCATAAATCCCCCATGTGGCAATACAATATCGAGCGCTACCTGGGGACGGATGCTGACGTTGTTCATACTGACCAGGTTAGCCTCAAGGTACCTGATTTTGCAGAAGATTCAGCTCAGGTGCCGTTGACAATAGCGCTTGACAGGTTTGAGGGTGATATCCGTTCAATTGTCAGTTGGGTTGACCTTAACCCTGTTCCCCATCTGTTCAGCTACCAGCCACATCAGCAAGCCCCCTTAACGCTTGCGCTTAATTTCCGTGTACAACAAGCGACGACCGTCCGCGCGGCTATTCAGGATGAAAATGACGTTTGGCACATAGCCAGTGCGCACGTCGATGCTGCCGGTGGTGGATGTACAGCCCCGAGTGTGACCGCCAGTAACCCCCACTGGTCTGATCAACTGGGTAACAGTCAAGGGCGCTATTTTTCGCGTCCTGCAAGCAACCGGCTCAAACTCAGCATCATGCACCCCATGGATTCAGGCATGGTCGAAAATGTGCCTATTTTCCACATTAATGAGATTCAGATTCACGCTGTCAATAACGATAAAACAATGGATGAAGAGAGTCTCCTGGGTGAAATGAGCCTGTCTGAATCGGCGTCCGAAAATCCTCTTTTTGTGTTCGATTTCGCCGGTGATGATTCGAATCAATATGCTCTAAGGCTTCGCGACACCCAGGGAAATGTGTTCAAGCGAATACTTGGAGACACATGATGATTACCTTCCCACTCATTCAGATCAGGCTACATTGGTTATTTGCTGTTCTTACGGCAACGTCGCTTTTTTTATTTCATAGTTTGGTGAACGCCTCACCGCAGTATGAACTGGTACCGGTTCAAATTGCTGATAACGTCTGGGTCGTCGAAGGAAAGCGTGAAAACTTCTCTCGCGATAATGGCGGCAATATAGTGAACACAGCCTTTATCGCCACCGAAGAGGGTGTGGTGGTGATTGATACTGGCCCTTCCTGGCAATACGGCAAAGCACTTCACGACATTATCCGCGAGACAACAGGCAAGGACATCAACCGGGTGTTAATCACTCACCATCATCCGGACCATACCTTTGGCAACCAGGCGTTTGATGTTGAAAAACTGTATGCCTTACCCGGCACCATCAGCAGGCTAAAGGCCGATGGAGACGCCTTTGCAGACAACATGTACCGCATGGTCGGTCACTGGATGAAAGGCACTGAAGTGATTGTGCCACCCAACCAGATAAGCCCGGGAAAACTGACCCTGGGTGAGCATGAGTTTGAACTGTTTGCCATGACCGGCCATAGCGGGGCTGACCTGGTAGTTATGGATCACACCAGTGGCGTTCTGTTTGCATCTGACATGGTGTTTTTCAATCGGGCTTTGACAACGCCGCACACCCCCGGCCTCAGGCAATGGCAGCAAGAACTTGAGGAGCTCAACACCATGCCCTTTTCTTTATTGGTGCCCGGACATGGCCCGATCAGCCAGGATGCGTCACCCATCCTTCAGACATCGGCCTACCTTGACTGGCTGGATACGCTGCTGCAGGAAAGCGCTGAGCAAGGCCTGACGCCTAGCGAAATCATGTCGACACCCATCCCAGATCAGTTTAGCGATATCGCAGAAGTGCGGTATGAACTGGTGCGCACCATCAGCCACCTCTATCCAGAATATGAAAAGTCTGCTCTGCAAGCGCTAGCCAATGACCTTTAGTGGCCGCTTATCTTGGCGGTATTACTACCAAGGTGTCGCTTATTTGGGTCATGGGAACAATAGCGACTCATTCAAAGACCCATAACAATCATTATAGGAAAAAGAAAAGCCTGAATTCACCCCAACCCAGATTACTCCAAACAGAATAATTAATTGCCGGAGATACTAGCCATGAAACAACTCACTCGCATCAGCACTACCTTTGCGCTAAGTGCTTTAGCGCTGTCAATTGCTGCCACCAGCCATGCCGTTACCAATGAAGAAATTCTCCGCGACCAGCAAACACCCGAGGATATTCTCAGTTACGGTATGGGGCTAAACGGTCAGCGCTTCAGCCCCATGGACAGTCTTAATAAGGCTAATGTTAACCAGTTAACTCCCGCATGGGCGTTTTCGTTTGGGGGAGAAAAACAGCGCGGTCAGGAATCACAGCCATTGATCAAGGATGGCG
Source organism: Halomonas sp. (assembly GCF_007625055.1). Classification (GTDB taxonomy): domain Bacteria; phylum Pseudomonadota; class Gammaproteobacteria; order Pseudomonadales; family Halomonadaceae; genus Vreelandella. Next base: position 35,516 of record NZ_VMQS01000016.1, on the reverse strand, counting down.
TCATGTACGTGACCGGCTCCTACTCCCGAATCTGGGCCGTTGATGCGCGTACGGGTGAGGAAATCTGGCAGTATGATGCGCGTTTGCCTGAGGGCATCATGCCCTGCTGTGACGTGGTCAACCGTGGCGCCGCCATCTATGGTGATAAAGTATTCTTCGGCACTTTGGACGCCAAGATGGTGGCCCTGGATCGTGAAACTGGCAAGCCCGTCTGGATTAAAAAAGTTGCTGACTATCAGGAAGGCTATGCCATTTCAGCGGCGCCCATGGTTGTCGATGGCAAGGTGATTACCGGTACCGCTGGCGGTGAATTCGGGGTGGTCGGCAAAATCGTTGCCTATGATGCTGAGACGGGCGACAAGGCCTGGGAGCGGCCAACTATCGAAGGCCATATGGGCTATATCTATGAAGATGGTGAGGCCGTCGAAAACGGTATCACCGGGGGAGAAGCTAACCTGACCTGGCCAGGGGACATGTGGAAGAATGGCGGCGGTGCTCCCTGGTTGGGCGGCACTTATGACGAAGCCACCAATAGCATCTTGATGGGCACTGGTAACCCGGCCCCTTGGAATTCGCACCTGCGCCCAGGCGACAACCTTTTCGCTGCCTCCAGACTGGCGCTCAACCCGGATGATGGCACCATCAAGTGGCATTTCCAGACGACCCCCAACGAGGGCTGGGATTTTGATGGCGTTAACGAACTAATTTCATTCGAATATGAAGAAGACGGTGAGACGGTGCATGCGGCAGCCACGGCTGACCGCAACGGATTCTTCTATGTACTTAACCGGGAAAATGGCGACTTTATCCGTGGCTTCCCGTTTGTTGACAAGATTACCTGGGCATCGGGCCTGAATGATGACGGCAGCCCGATTTTCACGGAAGGCGGTCGCCCAGGCAATCCCTTTGGTGATGATGCGGAAGACGGTAAAGGCGAAACCGTCTTTGCACAACCTTCCTTCCTGGGTGGTAAGAACTGGCAGCCCATGGCCTACAGCCAGAATACTGGCCTGTTTTATGTTCCCTCGAATGAATGGTCCATGGATATCTGGAATGAGGATGTCACCTATAAGAAAGGCGCAGCATTCCTGGGGGCAGGCTTCACTATTAAACCGGTCAATGACGACTATGTTGGGGTACTACGAGCCATGGACCCACATACTGGTGAAGAAGTTTGGCGGCATGAAAACCCGGCACCTCTATGGGGCGGTGTATTGACGACTGCCGGTGGCCTGGTGTTTACAGGAACCCCAGAGGGATACCTCAAAGCATTTGATGATGAAACCGGCGAAGAACTATGGCGTTTCAATACCGGCTCGGGCGTGGTCGGTAACCCGGTTACCTGGGAAATGGACGGTGAACAGTACGTCTCGGTTGCTTCTGGATGGGGCGGCGCAGTGCCACTCTGGGGTGGCGAAGTCGGCCAGATCGTCAAAGATTTCAATCAGGGCGGTATGGTCTGGACGTTTAAACTGCCATCATCTGCTGGCAATGCAGACGTTGCGAGTCGCTAATTCCAGGATTCTGAATTTCTAAATTCTGAATAGTAAACTTAACCCTACGGCGCTGTCTTGACAGCGCCGTTTTTTTGTCCAAAGTCATTGCCCAAGCGTCAACAGGCCCTAGATTGCCACGTTCCAAGAACATCAAAGGTAAGCACTGCCTGTTTTTCCAATGCCTCGAAATGAGGGTCTATAGCAAAGCCAGCCTCAACAGCCTGTTGAAGATCGTGAGCAGCACTGGCCATGGCACAGGCGCCAATGCTGGCCGCTTCACCACGCAGCTGATGCGTTAGCCGCTGGATATTTTCTGTTGGCATGGGCTGGACAGCGAGCTGTTCGCGCAGCTGATCCAGATACGCGGCCGTATGTTTCAGAAACAGGCCAATCAGTTCATCCAGTGATGGTTTGCTCAAGGTGGTTTGCAGCTGCTGCAGTACCCGCTCATCAACCAGCCCATCATTCCATCCATCAACACCAGGCACTGTTGTTGATGGCAGCTTTTCAACAATCTGGCTGTCGACCTTGATGAACTGCGCCAGCCGTTGGCTTAGCGTGGCAAGGCTTAACGGCTTGGTCAGATAATCATCCATTCCTGCCTTCAGACAACGCTTGCGATCATTGACAGCTCCCCCGGCGGTCATCGCCATAATGGGCACTTTTGCCAGCCAGCCAGGTTGTTGGCGAAGCTGACGGGTCAGCGTCAAGCCGTCCTGATCAGGTAGCTGGACATCCATCAGAATAATGTCGTACGACCTCTCTTTCACCAGGCTGAGGGTCTGCTGGGCGTTTTCTGCCACCTCTACCAGACAGCCCAGACGCTGAAGCATCCCTACGAGTACGCGACGATTGACGATATCATCCTCTACCAGCAGTACAGAACCGTCACTGAAATGGCTGATTTGCGGGGCAGTAGCCAACGCCTGTGACGCTACCTCCACGTGTGGTGGCACATCAACTTGTGGCAACGCAACCCAGAAAGTGCTTCCCTGCCCCTCCTGACTCTTGACACCAATACGCCCTCCCATCGCGTCGCAAAGGCGTTTACAGATGGCCAGCCCCAGCCCTGTGCCGCCGTAGCGCCGGGAGACTGAGGCGTCTGCCTGCTGGAAAGGTTCAAACAGGTGATGCTGTTGCACTGCTGGAATACCACAGCCAGTATCAGCAACCGTCAACAACAATTGCCCTTGATGGCGACCTAGCGAAAGCACTACCTGACCCCGCTTTGTGAACTTGAGCGCATTAGCCACCAGATTCTGCAACACCTGGCGGACCCGGTAAGCATCCAGGCTGACCCAGCGGGGCACTGCACTGTCAATGTGCATTTGCAGCCGGACACCGCTGGCCTGGGCGCGCGGTTCGTACAGGGCAATGACGCCACGCATCAGCGCTTCCAGCTCAACAGGGCTTTCTTCCAGGGTTAAATGCCCGGCTTCGATCTTCGAGAAATCCAGAATATCGTTGATCATGTTCATCAGCTGGGTGGCGCTGTCATTAATCGTGCGGGCGTACTCGCGTACTTCTTGAGGGCTGGGTGTATGCTGTTGCGGTTGGACCAGCAGCTCGCTCATTCCCAGCACTCCATTCAAGGGCGTGCGTATTTCATGGCTCACCACCGCCAGAAAATCAGACTTGGCCTGATTGGCTGATTGCGCCTGCTTGGCGGCCTCTTCAAGCCGTAAGCCAAGCAGTTCCTGCTCACGGCGCGCCGAAGCACTTTCACGCATTTCACGCACCAGAAAGACCACGACCAGCAAGGCCGAGATACTCATGCCAACCAGTAGTGTGATCAACAAACGATACAGGGTACTGAGCTGAGCGCGTTCTTCAGTGGCTGCTTCAGCCTGAAAGGCATTGATGGTCGTCACCAGACGTTCAGTCAGTCGCGACAGCTCTTGCAGATCATTCTCGATCTCGATCACCGCCAAGGGGCGCTGCTGGTCATAGGGCATAATCAGGGTATCGAGAACGTCGAGTGCCTGCCGGATAGCCTCGACAAGCACTCGGGCATTAGGTACCTGCTCCAGTAAACGAGTGAACTCACCCTGGGTTAACACATTGATACGGCTATATAATAATTCAAAACGCAGGTTGATCGCGTTCTGGTCTTCCGCTGCCAGTGAATCGCGGGAAGACTCCAGGAGAGCATTCAGCAACTGGACCGTATCGCGGTCAAGCTTGTAGACCACCCAGGAGGTATCTTCACGTAAGCCCTGAGTCAGGCTGTCCTGGCGCCAGGCCGCCAGTGCGGCCACCATCAAGGCGGACGCGAACAGCACGACAGAAACAATGGCAACAAACTTGAAACGCCTGGGATAGCGCAACAGAGAGTGCGGGTGTCTGGACACAGCGTCAGCGCACATCGATCTTCATTACCTGCCAGACAGCCCGGGAACGGAAGGTTTCACTCAACAGCTCCGCGTTGTGGTCGAAAGGATAGAGTACCCAGAGCGGACCGTATTCACGAATGGTGATTGGCTGGCCATCACGCTTCAGGGCCAGCATCACATCATGTTCAGTGAAGTCGCGAGTAGGAATATAAGCTTCATAGCCGTTTAGCGCCGATACACGCACCTGTTCACTGGCTGCTTGCAGATAAGACAGCAGGTCACGCATCAAGGGGCCACTGTACTCATGGGGCTGTCGGGTCCAAGGGGTACCTGTACGATATTGATGCTGGGACAGGTCAGCCAGCATGGAGAAATCAAAGTGCGCCTCTTCACCGACGTTAGTGCGGGCAATATTGCCGGATATTTTCAGGATGACCCGACCTTCGGGAGCAGACAAGGCATGAGCGACATTGGCGACACTCATCAGCAAGACACAGGCAACCCATACAGTCACAATCAATGCGTGTCTTTTCATTATTGGCCTCCTTGCAAGTGCCCTATGAAAACGGGATGACGTAAGAGTACGTCATCTCGCTCAGGAGGTCAGTCAAAAGGAGACCATTGATTGATGTCTGCACTGCAGATAAAAATGAACAGTTAGGGCCTGTTGACGTTTCATCGCGAACCGAGTTGCTGCGCCAAAGAGCGTCAGGCAAGGCGCGACACGACGGCAATGGTGGTGCCCTTACCGAGTGGCGCAACGCCGCATGGCGTTCTTTGGCGCGCAACCCGAAGGGACAGGGCCCTTTTGGCACAGCCCTGCGTTGTTCGTCGCTGATTGGGAGCCACCCAACCACGCTCCTCACGCCTTGTTCTGCACCAAAAGGGCCTCTGTCGCGGCCGTGATGAAACGTCAACAGGCCCTAAACCTGCGACAGATTATTCAAAACTGACCAGGTCTTCATAGGCGTGCCAGCTGGCATACCCCAACACGGGCAATATCAGCGCCAGACCAATGTAAAAGGTCAATACACCTACCACGAAACTGATCGTCAGCATGGCTCCCCAGAGCAACATGGGGCGAAAATTGGCAATCACACACCGTATGCTGGCTTCAATGCCTTCCATGAAGCTCATGTCGCGATCCATGACAACCGGAATGGCAATCGCACTGATGGCGAAGGCACCAAATGCAAGCAGGCCACCGATAACCGTGCCCACTGCGACAAGACCTAGCCCCTGAGGGGTTGTCAACAGGGAAGCGTAAAGCACTTCCGGACTGGGCACTTCCAGGCCAAAGAAAAGTGCGAATAACAGGGTAGCCAGACGTATCCAGGCAAGAAAGAAAATCATCATCATTACACCGACCATCGCCAGCTGACTGCCATGCGGACGCCAATGACCCAGTGCATGCCCCAGGTGCGGTGTTTTCCCATCCTCTATGGCCTTGCTGATGCCATAACAGCCGACAGCCACCATGGGACCCACGAACATGAAACCGGCAATCAGCGGCAATAGCCAGTGCCAGAATCCCAGCTGAATGGCACCCGCTGTAATGGCAACACTCAGCCCCACCCAGAATAATCCATAGGCAAGACTCACGATCGGTGCCCGACGGAAATCTTCAAAGCCGGCGGCAAGCCAGGCTTTTGGCCGGTCTGTCTCGATATGCTTTACGATGATTTTAGTCACGGCTGAATCTGCCTGGTCAAGTGGCTTTGTTATTGATGTACCCATGGTGAAACTCCTTTGTCACGCTTACCTGTCGCTCGCTGCCGGTAATGCTCCAGACTGATTAAGCGTTCATTAATATGAAAAGAGCTGCTTAATCACTTATCTTAACTGTAGCGGACTGAGTGACATCTGCAAATAGTTATTCAAAATATGTACAAAAACCCTACCAAAGTGTCAAAGAGTAATCAAAAGCACCATCAGCAACGCCAAAAAAACCCCGATCAAATGACCGGGGTTCTTGATACGCCTGATGTGTTCTGCTGATGCCTTGCATCCTGGCAATGTTCGTCGTTAGCGAACTATCATCACTGACATCCTGGCATGGTGAACAACGTGCTCGGCATTAGGGCCCAGCACGTAATCAACAAACTTGCGCTTGTTGTGTGAGGCCATCACGATCAGGTCGACCTCCAGCTTCTTGCCTGCCTTGATAATCGCCTCCCAGGGCGAGCCGTCGACAATCACGCTCTGGGTCACAATTTCCTCGGGAATGTGCTCCTTGATAAAGGCATGTTGCGCGTCAGAAATCGCTTCATGCGCCTGCTTGGAGAAATTCTTGGGAAAATAGGCCCCCACCATTGGCATGTTGAACTCTGGCATCACCGTCACGACGTGCAGAGAAGCCCCGAAGGTCTGGCATAGTGTGATCGCTGTTGGCAAAGCCTTCTGCCAGGATTCTTCCGCGTTAAGGTCAACCGGCAATAAAATTTTCTTGTACATCTGTACACCTCCTATGCAGTTGCCGTTTGCGCGTCAGCCTTGCTACGTCGACGGCGTTGCAGCACAACCACTAACCCGAACACCACAAAAGCAGGCATCCACATCAGCTCCTTTGTCCAGCGTTCAACCGGGGCCAGTACCTCGATGATTTCCTGGTCAAAGTCAAAGCCAATGTCAGAGGCCTGGCTACCATAGGTCACCATGTCAACAATCGCCCTGTCATCCTCAAACAACAGCATCAGGCCCAGGTTATCCAGCCGTTGTTGACCGGTTTCCCCTTCAGGTACCGGCACCTGCATATAGGTTGTCATCGGATCACCGAAGTCATCCAGCCCTTCAATCTGTACCCGCAGGGTTGAACCTTCGTCAACGTTACCCATCGCCTGTACAAACTCGGAAGGCGGCACAGAGCGGTAGGGGTCGTGAAGCATATCCATAAAGAAGCCAGGACGGAAAAGTGCAAAGGCAACCAACAGCAACAGAATGGACTCATACCAGCGGTTGCGGGTAATCATGAAGCCCTGGGTCGCTGCTGCAAATATCAGCATGGCAATGGTGGAAATGATAAATATCATTATCCCCTGTAGCCAGGTCACATCAATCAGCAACAGGTCCGTATTGAAGATGAACAGAAACGGCAAGGCGGCCGTGCGCAAGCTGTAATAGAACGCCTGGAAGCCGGTACGTATCGGATCGCCACCGGATACCGCGGCCGCAGCAAAGGAGGCCAGCCCTACCGGTGGTGTCACATCCGCCATGATGCCGAAATAGAACACAAACAGATGCACGGCGATCAGCGGCACTATCAGGCCGTTCTGCTGGCCCAGCTGAATGATCACCGGTGCCAGCAGAGCAGACACCACAATGTAATTGGCCGTGGTAGGCAGGCCCATCCCCAGGATCAGACTCAGAATGGCGGTGAAGAACAGGATCAACATCAGGTTGCCCATGGAGATGGTTTCCACTACATCCGCCAGCACCAGGCCAACACCGGTTTGCGAGACGGCCCCGACAATGATCCCCGCCGTTGCCGTAGCGATGCCAATACCGATCATGTTGCGCGCACCGGTAACCAGGCCGTTCCATAAATCCATGGCACCTTCGCGCAGATCCGCCTGCATATCGCCTTTACCACGGAAAATAGCGGTAACCGGACGCTGCGTCAGCATGATAAAGATCATGAAGACGGTCGCCCAGAACGCCGAAAGCCCTGGTGACAGACGCTCCACCATCAGACACCAGATCAGCACAATCACCGGCAGGATATACTGCAGACCCACCATGACCGTTGGGCGGGTCTGCGGCAGTTTGATGACCGGCTCATTGGGGTCATCCAGTTCCAGCTCCGGATAAGCCGCCGCCATTTTCAAAAGGGCAATGTAAATAACCGCCAGGCCTGCTGCGATCACCCAGGGCGCAGCACCTCCGAGCACCGGTTTCAGCCAGCCCAGGCCATAATAGACCGCCAGCGCGGTTATCATCATCAACAGGAGGCCGCCCAGAAAGCCAACTACCTTGCTGACCAGCGGCTTGGGCGGGTTAGAGCTTTCCAGCCCCTGCATGTTGGCTTTCAGTGCTTCAAGGTGGACGATGTAGATCAGGGCAATATAGGAAATCAGCGCCGGCAGAAAGGCATGCTTGATCACTTCAACATAGGAAATACCCACATACTCGACCATCAGAAAGGCGGCCGCCCCCATGACCGGTGGCATGATCTGGCCATTGACCGATGACGCCACCTCAACGGCACCGGCTTTTTCCGAGGGAAACCCCACCCGCTTCATCATGGGGATGGTAAAGGTCCCGGTGGTAACCGTGTTGGCAATGGAAGAGCCGGAAATCAGCCCCGTCATGCCAGAGGCCACAACGGCTGCCTTGGCGGGGCCACCTTTGTAATGTCCCAGCATTGAAAAGGCCACCTTGATGAAATAGTTACCCGCACCGGCCTTATCCAGCAGGGCACCAAATAACACAAACAGGAAAACAAAGCTGGTTGACACCCCCAGGGCAATACCAAAGACGCCTTGCGTGGTCAGCCACTGATGGTTGACCAGGCCATAAAGACTGACACCGCCATGGGCCAGGAGCCCCGGCATGTAAGGCCCTGCCAATGAATAGATCAGGAATACGGAGGCAACAATCATCAAGGGCGGCCCCAGCGCCCGCCGGGTCGCCTCCAGCAGCAACAGGATACCGGTAACACCAATAACCACATCTTGCAGCAAGGGTGCTCCTGGGCGTGCCGACAACCCTTCATAGAAAAGGAACATGTAAGCGCCGCAGAATGCGGCGACGCTGGCAAGTACCCAGTCCTGAATGGGAATACGGCCACGCGGTGAACGCTTGAGGGCCGGATAGGCCATGTAGGCGAGAAAAAGTGCAAACGCCAGGTGTATGGAGCGCGACTGTGTCGCATTGAACACCCCAAACCCGAGTATGTAGGGCAGCGGTGAAGCAATCCAAAGCTGAAACAACGACCATATGGCCGCAATGCCCACGAGCAGCTTGCCCGGCATACCCGCAGGCTTACGTGCTCCGGAGTCGGATGAGGCGACCATATCCTCAAGATCAACAGCCGCGCCAGAGGCCCTGTTGTTCTCTGTCATAAGCATGCCCTGCTATAAGTGGAAGACGCCGTCAATGGATAACGTCGCGCCTTGTTAACCCAATGCCTTATGGCACTCTAAATATAATGCGCGGCCCCCTGAGGGACCGCGCATCATTGTTTGTTGAGGCAGTTTACCTCACTGATACAGCTACGCATGGTATTAACAATAGGCGCAGCTGACCGGACTGGATTTACTCGATCCAGCCCTGCTCACGGTAATAGCGAGCGGCACCTTCATGCAGCGGTGCTGACAGGCCTGAAGAAATCATGTCTTCCGGATCAAGGTTCTCAAACGCAGGATGCAGGCGCTTGAAACGATCGAAGTCATCAAACACAGCCTTGACTGTTTCGTAAACGGCTTTTTCTGATGTTTCGGTGGTGGTCACCAGCGTGGCCGCTACACCGAAGGTTTCCACATCATCCGGGTTGTTCTTGTACAGACCGCCCGCAATGACAGATTTCGAATAGTAGGGAAATTCATCAACAATGCCATCTACATCTTCATCGTCGAGAGGAATCAGGTGTGAATCAACCGTCGTCGTCGCTTCCTGAATAGAGCCATTCGGATGGCCTACCACATAAACCATGGCATCGATGTTGTTGTCCGACAGGGCTGCCGCCTGCTCGGAAGCGCCCAGCTCGGAGACCATTGAGAAGGTGTCCTCATCCCAGCCCTTGGCATCCATGACCACTTCCATGGTGTTACGCTGCCCAGACCCCGGATTACCAATGTTGACACGCTTACCTTCCAGGTCATCCAGAGTTTCGATACCGGAATCAGCGCGGGCCAGCAGAGTCAGCGGCTCACCATGAATACGGAAAATGGCGCGCAGGTCTTCGTAGGTGTCGTCTTCGAAATTGCCGGTGCCATTATATGCCTGAAACTGAACGTCTGACTGGGCAACCCCCATTTCCAGTTCACCGGACTTGATACCGTTGATATTGGCAACAGAGCCACCGGTCGACGGTGCATTACAGCGAATGTTGTGCTCATCACTGCCGCGATTGACCAGACGACAGACCGACTGGCCCACGACGTAATAGACGCCTGTCTGACCCCCGGTACCAATAGTGATGAACTCCTCGTCCTGGGCGACTGCAGGAGAGGCAACGGTTGCTGCCGCAATCAGTGCACCGGAAAAAGCTGCGGTCGAAAATACATGACGATTCATGGGATTACCTCTTTTCTTGATGTTGTCTTAAACACATTATGGTAAGTAGCAGTGACTGAACACCGCCAGTACCCTTTTTGAATTGATGCCCTGTGGCTTCAGGTCATCATTGAAAGATCAAGCGCTCGGCACATATGTGATGCACCTGAATCAGTAATAAAAAGCCTGTCTAGCAAAATGCTCAAACCGTGTTTGGGAGGTTATACCTTAGCAGAACAACGCGAAACATTGGCACGCTTTTATTTTAATGCCAAAGTTGCATAATACATGATACAAAAGCCTAGTCCTCGCGGCCGTGGCGGAAAATTAGACGCCAGTTTAAAATTATTAACCTTTGATCAAGCATGGCATAGATACCTGCCTTTTCAAACACATTATGTCGGCAGCCATCCTGCGGGCCAGCAGCTCAGCCACTATATCAACGTCAGCGCCTTACCGCAGAGGCCGGTAAGCAGACTTCCAAGGGTCATTTTTCAGGCGTCTTGATGAGCTTGGCCGTCACTTTCTGTAGCTGCGGGGCGCCAATCAGAATCAGCAAAAATGCAATCGGCCACGCGATATAGAAGGCTCGCCACCAGCGCCCCATAAAACCCTCTGCCAGGCCGGTGTTGGCCCAGGTGATGACGAATGTCATCAATGTCACCATATAGATTGACATCAGAACCGCAAAGACCCAGCGCGCATAACGGGGTGGAAACAACATGACGCCTCCTCATCGAACCTTTGATTAACCTGCTGACAGTATAAATAACCATAGGAAATATACTGATAACACAAAATTTCAGCAATTCAAGGCGCGACATTTCAGACGTTGTAACCGAGTATTGTTGGCAGCCATAGCGCTATGCCCGGAAACAGCGCCACCAGGGCCAATGCAG
>NZ_VMQS01000016.1:20755-24475 GCF_007625055.1 Halomonas sp. | reverse complement strand
ATTGTTGGCAGCCATAGCGCTATGCCCGGAAACAGCGCCACCAGGGCCAATGCAGCCGCCATTGCTAACACAAACAGCAGCGCCCAGCCGACTGTCTGTTCCAGTCTTATCTTGGCCACCTCAGTAGTCACCATCAGGTTGACAGCGACCGGCGGAGTGAACTGACCAATCGCAATATTCATGGCCAGCAAAATACCAAACCAGACCGGGTTCCATTCAAAGTGCTGCATCACGGGAATCAGAATGGGCATCATGATCAGATAGATGGAAATGGCATCCAGCAGCATACCCGCTATCAGCACCGCCAGCATGACCAGGACCAATAGCAGTACGCCATTATCTGTCAAGCCAATAATCCATTCAGCCAGATGACGGAAAGTGCCCAGCATGGTGCCTGCCCAGGCAAAAATACCGGCCAGCGCAATAATCAGCATCACCACACCGGAAATGATCGCCGCTTCGCCAAGCAGCTCCCAAAGATCTTTTAATGTCATTTCACGGGTGAGCAGCAGGCCGACGGCCGCCCCATAGGCTACTGCCACCACCGCTGCTTCTGTGGGCGTAAACAGGCCGGAACGCAACCCCCCCAGAATAAGCACGGGGGCGAAAAGCGCCGGCAAGGCTTGCCGGAACGTCGTGCGGATGCTTAACCGCTCCACCCCCTCACCGCCTGTTGAGCTCGGGCTGCCTTCCCAACCACGCTGACGGGACACAAGCATCGCCGGCACCAGAAGTGCCAGCCCGGCGAGAATGCCGGGGAAGAGCCCGGCGGCAAACAGCGCTCGCAAATCCACGCCTGGCACCACGATGGAATACAGGATCAGGGCAACCGATGGCGGAATGAGGATTGCCGTGGAAGCAGAAGCCGCGATCAGGGTTGCGGAAAATGGCTTCGGATAACCTGCCTTGGTCATGCTCGGCAGCATCACCATAGCAACCGCTGCAGCATCTGCCGGGCCGGAACCACTCATTCCCCCCATCATCATGCAGACCAGAACCGCCACCAGTGCCAGGCCTCCATGGCGCGGCCCGATCAGAGCCTGAGCAAAACGCACCAGGCGTATGGCGACCCCCGCGCGTTCAAAAATAAGCCCGGTCAGGATAAACAGTGGAATCGCAATCAAAGGGTATTTGGCAATACTGTTATACGTATTGGTACCCATGGTGGCGAGCATATCCGGTGACAGCCCGACCATGATCCCCACGGCACCGGAGAGAGCCAGTGAAAAAGCCACCGGCACCCCAGCGATCAAAAGCCCAGCAAAGGCCAGGATCATCCAGGCATCAGCGCTCATCATCAAGCCTCCCGCTCAAGCGGTCGCGGGTTTGCTGAATGAGACGCACCAGCATGGCAAATGCCAATAAAGGTAGCCATAGCAGGTACCACCACTGTGGCAGCCCAAGCCCTGGCGACAGCGATTCCCATTGATATTCCTGCCAGACCAGTTTTCCGCCGAACCCGATAATCAGGCCCAGCACCAGCAAACCACAGCCGGCCTGGAAAATAATCAGCATCCGGCGCATGCCTGGGGGCAGCGCCCTCTCCAGCAGGCCAATTCGAATATGACGATTGAGGCGCAGCGCCACCGAGGCACCGGCAAAGGTCAGCACCACCAACAGAAAAACGGAAAACTCTTCAGTGAACGAAAAGGATCCTCCCGTCAGGTAGCGCGTCACCACGTTGCCCAGGCTGATCACAGCAATGATCACCAGTGCCAGTGCACCCAGCCAACGTTCCGGGCGCGCATCAGGCATTTGTTTCATCACGATTCCACCCTGTTAAAACAATGACCGGCCACCCGGGCCGGTCATCAATGGTTACTGGCATAAAACAGTGTGCTTAACGGGACTCAACGGCTTCCCGGGCATTTTCAACCAGTTCTTCACCAATACGTGGCACCCACTTCTCATAGACCGTTTGGGTAGCATCCACGAAACGCTGATACTGGTCATCAGTCAATTCGGTGACGATGACCCCGCGTTCCTGAATGGCTGCCAGACGCTCACTTTCTTCTTCACGGGTCATGGCAATCTCCCAGGCGCCGGCCTCTTCAGCGGTTTCGCGCAGCAGCGTTTGATGCGCGTCGCTCAACGACTGCCAGACACTCTGATTCACCGCGAAAATAAGTGGGTCATTCATATAGTTCCAAAGCGTCAGATATTCCTGACCGGCCTGATCGATGCGCGCCACATCAAACACCGAGAGCGGATTTTCCTGGCCATCCACGGCGCCCGTAGTCAGGGCGGGCTGAGCATCCGTCCAGCTCATCTGGGTAGGGTCAGCGTCGAGTGCCGAAAAAGTATCCTGAAAAAGCGGCGAGCCGACCACGCGGACCTTCAGGCCTTCCAGGTCGCTGGGGGCTTCAACCGGACCACTGGAATTGGAAAGCTGGCGAAAACCGTTTTCACCCCAGGCCAGTGGCACCACACCTCTGGATTCAATCGCAGCAAACACCTGATCACCGGCCTCACCGCCAGTAACCGCATCAACCGCAGCTTCGTCAGGCAAGAAAAAAGGCAATGAAAAAAGATTCAGCTCAGGTACCTGCGGCGACCAGTTGATGGTGGAACCCACCGCAGCATCAATCAGGCCGGAGCGCATGGCTGAGAATTCACGGGTCTGATCCCCGGAAACCAGCTGGGAGTTGGGGTAAACCCGCAGCGTCAGCTCACCGTCACTGCGCTCTTCAACCAGGTCTGCCCATTTTTCGGCCGCTTGTCCCCAGGGAAACGCATCGGAAAGCACGGTTGAAACCGACAGCTCACGGGCCTGAGCAGACAGGGCACCAGCCAGGAGTGCCGCACCGGCAAGACCTGCCGTTACATGTGTCATCTTGCGTGTCAGCGTCATAATGAATCCTCATTGATTTTATTGTATTGAGCAGCGTGTCATGCGAGTTAAATTATAGGCCCTCTGGGGATGAAAGACAGTCTTCCATAGCTCCCCTGGTTAAACGCTAGCGTGAGCAAGCTGCCTGCCCCTCACCCGGCAAGGCCACGCAGTCACCCACGCGAATACCCCGCTTGGCGAAGTAGCCGGCATTGACTTCAAGGGCGGCTGCATAGGGCGTATCCGGGGTGTAGGAGCGACAGTCGCTGGGGGATGAGGAGCCGCAAGGCTGCATGGTCCTGATCGCCACAATCGTGCCTTCACGGTTGATAAAGGCAATATCCAGCGGTATCAGGGTCTGAAACATCCAGAAGCCATTACGCCCGGACTGCTCGCGGGAGTACATGAACAGCATGCCGTGGTCGGCTGGCAGGCTCTCCCGCCCCATCAGGCCACGCTGGCGCTGCGCTGAAGTGCGGGCGACCTCCACGTCCAGACGATGCGGCCCTTCAGCACCATGCACGGCCAAAGGCATGCGTTCAAGCGGAGCCATCTCAGATGTTGTCGCCAGTGCCGATAGCGGCCAGGCCAGGGCCAGAGCCGGTACTACCAATGAGGCGGTTAAAAACGCACGGCGATTAAGATGCATGGCGGTTTCCTCAGGTTCCATAGGTGCCAGGGGGTATGGATATGTCATTGGCCACTGGCCCCATCACATGAATGCCGGCGGCCAGCAGGGACACCTTCACCATGGCACCGGGCGACAGTTGATTACGCCGCGCTGCATGGGTGCTGATGTCAAACCGAAGCGTATCACCATGAGCAACCCTCAGGGCCACCGATGTCATTCCTCCAAGCGTCACAACCTCACTGACCATGGCGGCAACCGG
>NZ_VMQS01000016.1:3368-20655 GCF_007625055.1 Halomonas sp. | reverse complement strand
TCAGGTCGTGGGTGACCAGCACAATGGGAATGGCTATCTGCTGACGGAGCAGCACCAGTTCGCGCTGCAGACGACGGCGAGTGACCTGGTCGACGGCAGAAAAAGGCTCATCCAGCAGCAGCACTTCAGGTTCCCGGGCCAGGGCGCGCGCCAGGGCAACCCGCTGACGCTGGCCGCCAGAAAGCTGATGGGGAAACCGTCCCCCCAGGCCGTCGAGCTTGACCCGCGCCAGCCACTCTTCCGCCCGATGGGCCTGGGCAGGCCGGGGTAGATGGCGTAACGGTATGGCAATATTATCCCGCGCATTCAGGTGAGGAAAAAGCGCATAATCCTGAAATACTATCCCCACACGGCGCTGCTGTGGCCTAAGTGAGTATTTACGCT
The DNA here is from genome assembly GCF_007625055.1 of Halomonas sp. Taxonomy (GTDB): domain Bacteria; phylum Pseudomonadota; class Gammaproteobacteria; order Pseudomonadales; family Halomonadaceae; genus Vreelandella. The sequence continues at coordinate 20,271 of NZ_VMQS01000016.1, read as the reverse complement.
GAGCATCAAACCAGCATGTTTCTCCACAGCGGATAACCCCCTTAGCGGGCTGATAAAGACCGGCAATAGCCCGCAGCAAGGTAGTTTTTCCACTGCCGGAAGGGCCGACCAGCGCCAACAGTTCGCCACTCTGGCAGGCAAATTTAGCCTGCAATGGAATCGGCCCGGCCTGGGCAAGCTGAAGCGTTAATTTAGCCATGTACCCTCCTGCGCCGCCCGGCAAGACCATACACCACGCCAATGGTGATAAAGGAAACGCTTAGCAGTACAGCGGACATCAAGGCGGCCGCGGCCTCGTCAAACGCCTGCATCCGGTCATAGATGGCAATCGCCAGGGTACGCGTTTCAGCATCAATGGCGCCGCCCACCATCAGAACAACCCCGAACTCACCCAGGGTATGCGCAAAGGTCAGTGCAAAGGCAGACAGCACGCCCGGCCAAACCAGCGGCAGCTCGATCCGCCATAGCGTTTGCCAGGGAGACAGTCCACTGCACCAGGCCGCTTCGCGCAGATTGGCAGGAATACTTTCAAAGGCGCGCTGGATCGGCTGGATGGCAAAAGGCAGGTTGGCGACCAGAGAAGCCAGGAGAATACCCGTAAAGGTAAAGTTCAGACCGCTGCCAAACACGCTGGCCCAGAAAGCGCCAAAGGGCGCATCGCGGCTGAATGCCGTCAGCAGATAGAACCCCAGTACCGTCGGCGGCAACACCAGGGGCAAGGCCACCAGGGCCTCAAAAAAACCGCGCCCCTTGAAACGCGCATAGGCCAGTGCCCGCCCGGCCCAGATGCCCAAAGGCAGCAGAATCAGGCAGGTCAGCACAGCCAGACGCAGGGAAATGGATAGCGCGGCCCAGTCCATCATTGCGGCACAACAAAACCATAGTCGCTCAATATTGCCCGCCCGGTGTCCTGCTGAAGCCATTGATAGAACTGCTCGGCCACCTCACCGGCCTGGTTTGTCAGCACCATGCGTTGGCGCAGCGGGTTGTGCCAGCTCTCAGGAATCAGCAGGGACTCACTGCGTGCGTCAAGTGCAGGCGCCAGTGCCAGGGAATAGGCCACCAGGCCACCACTGACGTCGTTGGAAAGGGCATATTGCGCCGCCTGTGACACGTTTTCCCCAAGAACCTGCAGGTCGGCTGTCGCCTCCCACAGCCCGGCATGCTTCAGTGCCTGCATGGCGGCGACGCCATAAGGGGCATGCTCCGGGTTGGCCAGGGCGATCCGCTGGCGCTCGCCCGACTGGTGAGCGGCCAGCGCCTGCTCAACGGCACCCAGAGGATCGTCTTCATCAAGCTCTGCTGCACCGGGGTTCTGCAGCCAGGCCAGGCGACCCACCGCATAGATAACCCCTTCATTCTGCACATGGCCTTCCTGGTTGAGCGCCAGCACATAGGATTCATCAGCGGAAAGGTAAAGCTCGAAAGGCGCCCCCTGGGCAATCTGGCGTCGGAAGTTACCGGAAGAACCAAAGTTGAGCCGCAGGGCATGGCCCGTCTGCTGTTCGAAACGCTCGGCGGCTTCGGTCAGGGCAAACTGCAGATCCGATGCGGCGGCCACCACCGGCGGCGCTGACTGTGCCTGTACGCTGACAGGCAAACACAGGGTTGCCAGCCACAGGCAGGAAACCGTCACAAGACCGCGCATGAATCACTCCCTCCCCAGATGCTGTTGGGTAATGGACATCACCTTCATGGTGTTGGTGCCGCCATGGGCATTCATATGATCGCCACGGGTCAGAATCACATGATCACCGGGGGCGACAATGCCCTGTGCCACCAACAACGACAGAGCGCGATCATTCAGCTCGGTGGCTTGCATGCCAGAAGTATCAAACGGTAGCGACACCACGCCGCGATACAGTGCCATACGGCGTTGGGCAATCGGGTTGTGCGCCAGCCCGACAATCGGTAATCCCGAACGGATCCTCGAGGCAATCAACGGCGTATAACCCGAGGCGGTCATGCAGGCTATGGCGGTGACCCCCTGCATGTGGTTGGCCGCATACATGGCGGAGAGCGCTATGGTCTCGTCCGCGCGCATGAAACCTTCATGGATGCGGTGCCCGGATTCCTGAGCCATTTTTTCCCGCTCGGCGCCCAGGCAGACTCGCGCCATGGCAGTGACGGTTTCCACCGGGTAATCACCCGCAGCGGTTTCAGCCGACAGCATGACGGCGTCACTGCTGTCCAGCACGGCATTGGCCACATCAAAGACTTCAGCACGAGTAGGCATCGATGCGCTGATCATGCTTTCCATCATCTGGGTCGCCGTGATGACGGCACGATTCAGGCTGCGGGCACGTTTGATAAGCCGTTTCTGAATCCCCACCAGCTGGGCATCGCCAATTTCAACGCCCAGATCGCCACGTGCCACCATGACCGCCTCAGACGCGTCAATAATCCCGTCCATGGTGGCTTCATCCATCACGGCCTCTGCCCGCTCCATCTTGGCTATCAGACCAATGTCAGCACCTGCCTCGCCCAGCAGCTCACGCGCTTCGAACATATCCTGTGCCGAGCGGGGAAAGGAAACAGCCAGGTAATCGACGCCGATGGCCACGGCGGTTTTCAGATCCTGCTTGTCTTTATCAGTCAGCGCGGGGGCTGACAGACCACCCCCCTGCTTGTTGATGCCCTTGTTATTGGAAAGCTTGCCACCGACGACAACCCTGGTAAGTACTTGCTTACCTTCGACCCCAGTCACATCCAGGACCAAGCGACCATCATCCAGCAGCAAACGGTCGCCGGTACTGACATCGTCCGCCAGTGTCTTGTAGTCACAGCCCACCCGCTGAGCATCGCCTGCATCGCTGTCGAGTGCCATATCGAGGATAAAGGGCTGGCCTTCCTTAAGCACGACTGCACCGTCCTTAAAACGCGCGATGCGAATCTTTGGCCCCTGAAGATCTCCCAAGGCGGCAACGCTGCGACCCAGGCGGGCGGCAGTATCACGTACCGCCTGCAAGCGGCGCTGATGGTCTTCCGGGCTGCCATGGGAGAAATTCAGCCGCACCACATCCACCCCCGCTGCCAGCATGGCCTCCAGCACCCCTTCGCGATCACTGGCGGGCCCCAGGGTGGCAACAATCTTGGTGCGACGAATGGAGGAATGATGCAGTGCGTTCATAAAGCTCCCGGGTTACGCGGATAAACTGACTAAAATATGCGCCTGAAATCGTCATCACGCGTTCAGGATGCGAACCGCCGTATGCAAGCTTAGCATTGTAGCGCCATCAAGATGACGGTTTCGATAATGACGTTATTCCCCCGCCAACCTGACCCGCATGGGCAAAGGATACTCATCGCAATTATCACCCTCACCGCCCCGGTCAACCACCAGAAACTCGCCTTCCCGATCAAGCACCGACTGAATGGCATGCCAGGTACCCGCCCGGTAGTTCACGCCCTGACGGCCGTCGGTCACAAAAGCGCAAACATCGGCTGGGTTAATGCTCTCTCCGGGGGGCGCTACCACAACCATGAAGCGCTCTTCGTGAAGCGGCATAAAGGCCTGGCTGCCAAGAGGATGGCGCTCAAGAAACGTCAGCTCCAGTGGCAGGGTCACCGGCTGGCTGACAAAGAGACTGATCAGGGGGCGGGCATTTTTCCCCAGGGTCTGCACCGTTGCCAGATCGTGATGGCGCCGGGTACGGCCGGCATTGATGGGAAATGACGCAGACGTACGGGCATCGATGACTTCGCCAAAAGGGGCAAATGCTTCTGCGGTCAAGGGTTCAGCAATCAGTTCAAGCATGAAATTCTATCCTAAAGCGTTAGCGCTGCATGGCGGTTAACGTCCTTGTAGAGCAGGTAACGAAACGGGCCCGGGCCACCGGCATAGCAGGCCTGGGGGCAGAAGGCTCGCAGCCACATGAAATCGCCCGCTTCAACTTCCACCCACTGCTGATTGAGGTGGTAGACCGCCTTGCCCTGCAATACATAAAGGCCATGCTCCATCACATGGGTCTCGTCAAAAGGAATGACGCCACCGGGCTGAAAGGTGACGATATTGACATGCATATCATGGCGAACGTCAGCAGGATCGACAAAGCGCGTGGTTGCCCAGCGCCCTTGTGTGCCGGGCATTTCAATCGGCGTGATCGTCTGCTCATTGGTGACAAAGGGGTCAGGCACCTCCAGGCCATCCACAAAGGCGTAGGCTTTGCGTATCCAGTGAAAACGTACCGGTGCGGCTGACGCATTGCGCACCTGCCAGCGGCTGCCGGGAGGGATAAACGCATAGCCGCCGGGCTGCATCAGATGCCGATTACCCTCCAGCGACAGCGTCAGCTCCCCTTCCACGACAAACAGCACGCCCTCGGCCCTGGGGTCCAGCTCAGGCTTTTGGCTACCTCCTTCAGGCTGCACTTCCATAATGTATTGTGAAAAAGTTTCCGCAAAACCGGACAGCGGTCGAGCCAGCACCCAAAGGCGGGTTTTATCCCAGAAAGGCAGGTGGCTGGTGACAATATCGCGCATGACGCCCTTGGGAATCAGCGCATAAGCCTCAGTAAACACCGCCCGGTCAGCGGTCAGTTGCGTTTGCGGTGGATGCCCACCCTGGGGCGCATAATAAGGTGATGGGTGCATGATGGACCTTTAACGATTAGGCGCAGGATGGTGTTCAGCCCAGTGACGGGCGATGTCGACACGACGGGCAACCCAGACATGGTCATGGGCTTCGATGTAATCCAGAAAACGCTGCAATGCGCGGAAACGCCCGGGGCGCCCAAGCAGGCGGCAGTGCATGCCTACCGAGAGCATCTTGGGCGACTCACCACCTTCCGCATAGAGCACATCAAACGCATCGCGCAGGTAGGTAAAAAAGTGCTCGGCGGTATTAAATCCCTGAGGAGCTGCAAAGCGCATATCGTTGGTATCCAGGGTGTAGGGCACAATCAGATGGTCATGCTCGCGCCCCTGGCTGTCCGTTACCTGCGTCCAGAATGGCAGGTCGTCACCGTAGTAATCGCTATCGTAGAGAAAGCCTCCCTCATCCACAATCAAGCGGCGGGTGTTCGGGCTATCCCGGCCGGTATACCAGCCCTCGGGCTTTTCGCCATAGAGTTTCTGGAAGATAGCCATCGCCTTGTGCAGATGGTCACGTTCAACCGCTTCAGGCACTTCCTGATAGTGAATCCAGCGATAGCCGTGGCAGGCAATTTCATGCCCCAGTTCCCTGAACGCCATGGCGACATCTGGATGACGCTCCAGTGCCATGGCAACGCCAAAGACAGTGAGCGGCAGATCGCGTTTTTCAAACTCGCGCAAAATCCGCCAGACCCCGGCTCGAGAACCATACTCGTAGATGGACTCCATGCTCAGGTGGCGATCAGGATAACTCTGCGCGCCGATAATCTCGGACAGAAACTGCTCTGACCCCGGATCACCATGCAACACACAGTTTTCGCCGCCTTCCTCATAGTTGAGCACAAACTGAACGGCAATGCGGGCATTGCCAGGCCAGCTGGCCTGAGGAAGCTGTCGACCGTAGCCGACAAGATCACGCGGGTATCCCGACAGGGTATCTACAGGCATAGAACACTCTCACCGATTGGATTAAGGATATGACAGCTTCCCAAGGGAAGATATCACCAGATTGAGCAGCACCAATATAGCAGCAATTTTGTATACAATATTAATATTTATCGTACTGGATATTCATGAAACTACGCATCATCAATCCAATACTACTGACGATATGACGCAAACCATCGGCGAGGAGGCACACAGAATAGCAGCACCAGGATCACTGCGTGGCGACGCAGCCTGATGCCGTGCCGGTTTCGATTGAACATCATATTGATCTAACAACAATTCCTGACGCCTGCCCTGCGTATATCAACAGAAACGCCCGGCTGCAGCCGGGCGTTCTCGTAGGTGTCTGTGTTTGTCACATTCGTGGTTAAACGCCAAATACCTGACGCAGGTCGGGGGTGCTGTTGTCGTCTTCAACGATCGAAAGCGACGATTCGATGGTTTTAAGGTGACGGCTCATAAACGCCTTGGCACGCTCTCCATCGCCTTTCTCCAGAAAGCGGATCAACTCATCATGATCGTGGGATTCACACCCTAGATGGCCCGGGTTGCCATATACGGCCAGAATCAGGGAGGAGCGTGAACACAGGCGTTCGACAAAATCCGCCAGTACCTCGTTGCCGGACAGTTGCGCCAGACGAACATGGAAGTCAGCGGAAAGGCGAATCGCCGTGCTCTGCTGCCCATCACGCAGTGCCTGTCGCTCCTGGCTTGCCATCTCGCGTAGTTCGGCTGCCTCAGCGGCGCGCATACAACGTGCCACATCCGGCATCAGGCCGCATTCAACCAGTTGGCGGGCATCAAATATATCCTTGGCATCATCGGCACTAGGTCGCGTCACACTGGCACCGCGATGGGGGGTAATGGTGACCAACTGCTCCAGTGCCAGGCGTTGCAGGATCTTGCGAATCCCGGTGCGACTGATACTGAACACATCCGCTAATGCATCTTCACGCAGACGCGCGCCTGGCTTCAGGCGGTGCTCAATAATGGCATCACTGATTGATCGATAAATATCCTCATGACGATATTTGCCTTGCTTGCCGGTGGTCTGCGATTGCTGAACGCCCTGCATATCAATCTCCTTTGCAAGGCCGTTATATTACCTGCCCCAGGCCGATACTTGCCATCTTGGTGGGCCCACGGACAAAAAAATCCCGCTGGCAGCGCAGGCTGTCCAGCGGGGCTGTTGTTGCCAGTAAAAATTAGCTGGCAGCTTTCTGTGTTGCCTCAGTCACGCTTTTCAGGCTGTCTTCAGCCAGTTTCTGGCTGTCCTGAAGATAGCGCTTGCTGAGAGCATTCATTTTTTCTGCGTCGCCTTTAAAGCGTTCCATCAGGTCCGCTGATGCCTTTTGCTGACTCTCGGCGGCCTTCTTCATACTGTCGGCATCCTTGACGTCCAGCCAGGTGCGCATCTGGGCAACTGAGAAGTCGCTGTAGGCACGTGCTGCATCCACCTGGGCGCTTAGCATCTGGTCGCAATAATCGAGCGTCTTGGCAGCATAGGCGCGCATGGGCGCAACGAGGATGGATTCAACCTGCTGGGTGGTTTTTTCGGTAGCTTTATTCATACTTCCTCCGCAACGTTTTTGGATCGGCTGTCTAAAACGTTATGACAATAAATCGGCAATGAATGAGCAGCGATGAGCAACAACCCTCCGGTCATTATCAATCTCTACGCTGCAAGGTTCATGCAGTGGCCTCTGCTATCCATCAAGCTAGCAGGCATTTTTGTGCAGCGCAACATAACTTCCCTTAAGAACTGTCATGCTCCCTGTTTATCAACCAGGTCACGCACCGTAAGTGCATGATTTCCCATGCCATCATAGAAAGCACACAAGCGCCTGAACCAGTCATCAATCATGGCTTCCTCTATGACCGGTGCCTGAAGGGAGACGACGTTTGCCCACATGATACTGCCAAACAGCAGGTAATCGGCGCCGCCGGGCGTCTCTCCATCCAGAAATGGACTGGTGCGTAATACTGCCCTTACCGGCGCCAGGGCTTTATGCAGTAATGTCTGGCCCTGTTCGGGTGAGTGAAACTCCTCCAGGGTGCAACCAAAGCGGGCTTCACGCGTGGCACGAAAATAATCCCGGTCATCCGGATGAATCGCCGTCAGCAGATCCAGAGCGACAATACGCAACAGTGCTGGCGACACCTGGCGGTCGACATAGTGGCTAAACAGCAGCGCACGCTGATAGCTGGCACCGCTCCCGAGCACGGATGGCGTGTCCGGGTAGGCATCATCAAGATATCCCATGATCGAGAAGCTATCGGCAACAACCTGATCGCCATCACATAGCACCGGCACCTTATCGGTGTTGGCAAATGCAATGGCGTCTTTTTGCTGAAAACGCCAGGGTTTCAGTTCGACATCCAGCCCCTTATGGGCCAGCGCCATCCTTACACGCCAGCAATAGGGGGAAAAACGTAGTTGCTCATCGCGACCGTAGAGGTCATAGAGAATACGCGCCATTGTTGAATCCTTTTGTTTGATCTTGGAAGTGTTGGATCTCTAAAATTGTCTATTAGTCTAATAAACCTGGCCTGTCCCCTACGCAAAGCTTGCGCATATTCCATTTATAAACAATATTTTAGACATTCGTTGGTGATTTTCGGGCTGGTAACAACCCTTTACATATTGGTATGACCAATTAACCAGCGATAGCCATACGGCGGCTGACTACGTATCTTTGCTGCCGTTATGACGACTGCTTTTGCAGTTGCTCAACGGCGGAGCATATCATTATTAATAACAGGGGAAATGCCTCCCATGAATGACACAATACTTGCATTACTTGCCTTCGTGCCCTTGGTACTCGCAGGTGTTTTGTTGATCGGATTACGAATGGCGGCCAAAACGGCCATGCCGATTGTTTTTGTGGTCACTGCACTGATCGGCCTGCTTGCCTGGGATATGACATTTTCTCGGGTACTGGCTTCAACCTTCCAAGGGTTGATCCTGACAATCTCGATACTCTGGATTATTTTTGGGGCCATTCTGCTCCTCAATACCTTGAAGCATTCAGGTGGTATTACGGCGATCCGTAAGGGTTTTTCGGGTATCAGTCCTGACCGCCGCGTTCAGGCGATCATTGTTGCCTGGCTGTTCGGCTGCTTTATCGAAGGGGCATCCGGTTTCGGCACCCCCGCAGCGGTTGCTGCACCTCTACTTGTGGCAATCGGCTTCCCGGCTCTTGCGGCCGTTGTGGTGGGCATGATGATCCAGTCCACGCCGGTCTCTTTTGGCGCCGTGGGCACACCCATTGTCGTCGGTGTCACAGGGGGTATTGACCGTGACGGCATCACTGAAACACTGACCACGGGTGATGCCACCTGGATGGAGTACTTCCGACTGGTCGTCAGCGAAGTGGCGATTGTCCACGGGCTTGTCGGTGCTCTGATGCCGCTGTTGATGGTGATCATCATGGTGCGTTTCTTCGGCGCCAATCGCTCCTGGAAAGAAGGCCTTTCCATCACACCCTTTGCATTGTTTGCAGGCATTTCCTTCGTCGTCCCCTATATGCTGGCAGGGGTTTTCCTGGGGCCGGAATTCCCGTCAATGATTGGCGCCATGGTTGGCCTGGCGATTGTGGTGCCCGCTGCACGGCGCGGCTTCCTGCTGCCGAAAGACACCTGGGACTTCCCAGATTCCAAGTCCTGGCCTGATGAGTGGATTGGCAAGCTGGAAATCAAGATGGACGACATTGCTGGAAAGGCGCCTGTCTCCACCTTTATGGGCTGGGTTCCCTACGGCCTGCTGGCCATTATCCTGGTCGCATCACGGGTGATCGACCCTTTCCGTGAAGCCCTTCAGTCATTAAGCTTCGGGTGGAGCAATATTCTCGGCGAAGCGGGTATCTCCGGGGCCATTCAGCCACTCTATCTTCCCGGCGGCATTCTGTTGATGGTGGTGGTTTTGACCGCTCTGCTGCACCGCATGAAACTTGGCGAGTTGAAGGATGCTTTCACTGACTCCTCCAAGACCATTCTGGGCGCTGGCTTTGTACTGATTTTTACCATTCCCATGGTACGTATTCTGATCAACTCCGGCGTTAACGGCTCCGACCTTGTTTCCATGCCCGTGGCTATGGCGCAACTGGTGGCCGACAGCTTCGGGGGTGCCTATCCCTTCTTTGCCCCGGCCGTGGGTGCACTGGGGGCCTTCATTGCCGGCTCCAACACTGTCTCCAACCTGATGCTTTCAGACTTCCAATTCAACGTGGCGAATCAGCTGGGGCTCTCAACGGCGTTTATGGTGGCCTTGCAGGCAGTGGGTGCCGCCGCTGGTAACATGATTGCCATTCACAATGTGGTGGCTGCATCAGCAACCGTCGGCCTCCTGGGTCGCGAAGGAACGACCATTCGCAAAACCATCATACCCACGATCTATTATCTGGTGGCGAGTGGCGTGATCGCATTGATTGGCTTTTACGTTATAGGCCTCAGCGATCCGCTTATGCAGGTATTGGGAGGATAACGCCCAACTATTTGCAGACACCTTCGCCGGGGCAACCCCGGCGAAGGATAACGTTAAATTACGTTATGTAAACGCAGATGCTTCCCCTACCCCTGGCATCCTGCTTCCCGCCAAGCCGCTACCACGACAAATGGTTTTCAAAAGCATGTTGCATCCACCCTCTTCAGGTGATTGCACAACATTACGCCCGGGATCCTTGTCAAACCATCATGACACGTCAGGATACCAGCGCCTTATCTGACACGATTGACTGTCCATGGCGATGCAACCGCTTGTCGCCACCCGACAGACACAGGAGCAGCCAATGTCCGCATCAACGCTTATCAACGACCTTTCCGCCGCCGCCGGCAGTGACAATATTGCCACGGATGACGCCACCAAGCGCCCACATCAGATCGGCTACCGCTCCGGCTCTGGCGAAGCCGCTGCCGTGGTATACCCCACTTCACTGCTGGCGCTATGGGAGGTGCTGAAAGCCTGCCATCAACATGATGCTGTCATCATTCCCCAGGCGGCCAACACCGGATTGACCGAAGGCTCGACGCCCAAGGACGACTACGGCCGGCCCGCCGTGATACTCAGCACCATGCGCCTGAAAGGTCTGCACTTTCTGCAGGATGGCAAACAGGTCGTCGCCTTGCCGGGTGCTACCCTGTTCGAGCTTAGCCAGCAGTTGGCACCCATTGGCCGGGAACCGCACTCGGTGATTGGGTCCACCTCCATCGGCGCTTCTGTGGTGGGAGGCGTGTGCAATAACTCCGGAGGCGCTCTCTGCCGCCGCGGCCCGGCCTATACCGAACTGGCCCTCTATGCCCGGGTGAATGAGCACAATGAGCTTGAATTGATCAATGACCTGGGTATCGACCTTGGCGACACCCCGGAAGAGATCCTGCCACGGGTTGAGCAGGGTGACTTCCCGGAAGATAGCGTGCGCCATGATGTCGGCAAGGCCTCGGACGATGATTATCAGACCATTATCCGTGGCGCCGACCAAGCCGGTGCGGCACGCTACAACAACGACCCGCGCCTGCTGCATGGTGCTTCCGGCAGTGCCGGCAAGGTCGTGGTATTCGCCGTGCGTCTGGATACCTTTGAGCAGGAAAAGGATGTCACCACCTATTATGTGGGCACCAACGATACCCAGCAGCTGGCGGATTTCCGTTTCCGCTTCCTGCTTGAAGCATCACGCCTGCCGATTACCACCGAATACCTGCACCGTGAGCTGTTTGATGTCGCCAAACGCTACGGCAAGGACAGCTTTCTGCTGATCAAGTGGCTGGGCACCCAGCGCCTGCCCGGCGCCTTCCGCCTCAAGAACCGGGTGGACAGCCTGTTTCGCAAGATTCCGTTTTTACCAGAACCCATTACGGATCACGTTCTGCAAACGGTCTCCCGCGTGTTGCCATCCCCGCTGCCCAAGCGCCTGCACACCTGGCGGGATGCCTATGAGCACCACCTGATCATCCGCGTTAACGGCGACATGTGCGAAGAAACCGAGCATTTTCTGAATGAATGCTTCGGCCAGGATGCCTGGTTCCGCTGTACCCCGGATGAAGGCGAGCGCGCCATGCTCCATCGCTTTGCGGCTGCCGGAGCGGCGGTACGTTACCGCACCATCCACCACAAGGATGTCGAGGACATTCTGGCCCTGGATATTGCGCTGTCGCGTAATGACCCTGAGTGGTTCGAGCAACTCCCGGAAAGTATCGCCAAGGATATCGTCCATCGGCTTTATTACGGCCATTTCTTCTGTCATGTATTTCACCAGGACTATATCTTCCGGCGCGGCGCTGATGTGGATGCGCTGAAAAAGGCCATGCTGAAGATTCTGGATGAAAGGGGCGCTGAGTACCCCGCCGAGCACAATGTCGGTCACCTTTACCCGGCCAAGAAGGATCTGGCGGACTTCTATCGCAGGCTCGACCCGACCAACTGCTTTAACCCGGGTATCGGCAAGCTGCCGCGCACGCCCTACTACAAGTAGGTGGCCGTTGACGCATCAATGAATACGCACGCAAAGGGCTGAGCTAACGCTTTTTCATTGCAGGGATGGATTTATGAAAACATTTTCCATAGAATCAAATTAAGCGTTTTTCTTACGCCCTCCTTGCCCTCAGGAGCAGCCATGAACATTCTTTATGATGAACGTATCGATGGTGAACTGAAGTCCTTTGAAAAAAGCGACATTATCGCGGATCTGCAGCAGTCAGTGCCCTCACTGACGCTACTGCACCGTGAAGAAGACCTGCACCCGTTCGAATGCGACGGCCTGGCCGCTTACCGCGTTCTGCCCATGCTGGTCGCTTTGCCCGAGACCCTTGACCAGGTACAGACACTGCTGAAACGCTGCCACGCGCTGGGCGTCCCCGTGGTCACTCGCGGCGCTGGCACCGGCCTTTCCGGTGGTGCCTTACCGCTGGAACGCGGTGTGCTGCTGGTGATGTCGCGCTTCAAGAAGATTCTGGCCATCGACCCGGATGCCCGGGTTGCCCGCCTTCAGCCCGGGGTACGTAACCTGGCGATTTCAGAGGCCGCAGCGCCCTACGGGCTTTACTACGCGCCAGACCCATCATCCCAGATTGCCTGCTCTATCGGCGGAAACGTCGCTGAAAATGCCGGTGGCGTACACTGTCTGAAATATGGCCTGACCGTTCACAATGTCATGCGTGTCGATATCATCACCATTGAAGGTGAACGCATGACGCTGGGCTCTGAGGCGCTGGACGCCCCTGGCTTTGACCTGCTGGCGCTGATGAATGGCTCTGAAGGCATGCTCGGTGTGGTCACCGAGATTACCGTCAAGCTACTTCCCAAGCCGGAAACTGCCAAGGTGCTGATGGCAAGTTTTGATGATGTTGAAAAAGCCGGCCGCGCCGTCGGCGACATCATAGCGGCCGGCATTATTCCCGGTGGCCTGGAAATGATGGACAAACTGGCCATCCAGGCCGCGGAAGACTTCGTCAAGGCAGGGTACCCCGTTGAGGCAGAGGCCATACTGCTGTGCGAACTGGACGGCGTCGAAGCCGATGTCGACGACGATTGCCAGACCGTTCGAAAGGTGCTTGAGGAAGCCGGCGCCACTAATATTCAGCTGGCCCGGGATGAGGCCGAAAGAGCCAGGTTCTGGGCGGGGCGCAAGAACGCCTTTCCGGCAGTGGGGCGCATGTCACCGGATTATTACTGCATGGACGGTACCATTCCGCGCCGAGAACTACCTCGCGTACTCAAGGGTATTGCGGCGCTGTCCCAGGAAAGCGGTCTGCCAGTGGCCAACGTCTTCCATGCCGGTGACGGCAATATGCACCCTTTGATTCTGTTTGATGCCAATCGCGAAGGCGAACTGGCACTGGCTGAAGAGGTCGGCGGCAAGATTCTTGAACTCTGCGTGGCCGCCGGCGGCTCGATTACCGGTGAACATGGCGTTGGACGCGAAAAGATCAACCAGATGTGCAGCCAGTTCCAGGCCGACGAAATCAGCCTCTTTCATGCCTTGAAAGCGGCTTTTGACCCTGATGGGCTTCTCAACCCTGGCAAGAACATACCGACCCTTGCGCGCTGCGCTGAATTTGGCGCCATGCATGTGCATAACAACGAGCTTCCGCATCCGGAACTTCCCCGTTTCTGAGCCTGCAGGAAAGATTATGACTGAAACCGCCACGCTGAACGCCGATCAAGATATTGCTGATGCTCTTTGCGCCCAGGTCGGGCGGGCCTACGCCGAGCGGACACCGCTGCGTATTGTCGGCGCCAACACTCGGGGCTTCTATGGTCTTCCGGTTGACGGCGAGCCACTGGAAATGGCCGGACATACCGGCATCGTCTCCTACGACCCCATCGAACTGGTGGTCACGGTACGCGCCGGCACACGCATCAGCGACCTTGAGGACAGGCTTGCCGAAAATCATCAGATGCTGGCGTTTGAGCCACCGCGCTTTGGACCTGCCAGCACCATTGGGGGCGCGGTAGCCACCGGCCTATCCGGGCCGCGCCGACCCTGGGCAGGCGCGGTCCGCGATTTCGTTCTCGGCACGCGGGTCATCAATCAGGAAGGCAAGCTGCTGCGCTTTGGTGGCGAAGTCATGAAAAACGTGGCCGGCTATGATATGTCACGCCTGATGGTGGGCGCCCAGGGCACCCTGGGGGTACTGACCGATATCTCCTTCAAGGTGCTGCCCCAACCGGCCGCCAGCCATAGCCTTAAACTGTCCCTGCCATTGGACGCCGCACTCAATAAACTGGCGGAGCTCGGCCGCAAACCGCTGCCGATTACCGCTGCCGCCTGGCACGCCGGTGAGCTGTTTCTACGCCTCGAGGGCGGCAAAAGCTCCGTCAACGCGACGCGTGAACGCCTGGGTGGCGAGGAAATCAGTGCGGATCTGTGGCGAGAGTTACGCGATCTGGAACATGCCTTTTTCACCCAGAATAACGACAAGGCACTGTGGCGACTGTCGTTACCCCCCAACACCCCGGCCCTGCCGCTGGATATTGCCGAGCGCGATATTTTCTATGACTGGGCGGGTAGCCAGCGTTTTATCAAGACCTCGCTCGACGCCGACACCCTCCGCAAGGCCTGTCAGCAGGCCGGTGGCCACGCCACCTGCTATACGCCGGCGGCCTTAGGGGGAGCACAAGCGCCCTTTACCCCACTCAACCCGGTTGTCGAAAAGTATCACCGTCAGCTGAAAGCACAGCTGGACGGCCACGGTATTTTCAATCCCGGGCGTCTTTATGCGGCGTTTTAACCAGGAGAGCTGACATGCAGACGCATTTTACCGACGCAGACCGCCAGAAGCCGCATATTCAGGAAGCTGATCGCATCTTACGCAGTTGCGTTCACTGTGGCTTCTGCAATGCAACCTGCCCGACCTACCAGATACTGGGTGACGAACGGGATGGCCCGCGCGGGCGCATCTACCTGATCAAGGAGCTGCTTGAAAGCCAGGACGACGATGAACAGGTCACCGAAGAAACCCGACTTCACCTTGACCGTTGCCTGACCTGCCGCAATTGCGAAACCACTTGCCCCTCTGGCGTCGAGTATCACAAACTGCTGGATATCGGCCGCGCTGAAATTGAACGTCGCGTGCCGCGTCCTGCCGCTGAACGCGCCCAACGCTATGCACTGCGCAAGATGCTGGTGGAACCCAGGCGCTTTTCTGCACTGCTCAAGCTGGGCCTGACCTTCAAGCCCCTGGTGCCTGGCAAACTGCGTGACAAGATGCCTCCCGCACCCGTAGATGCCGGGGCACGCCCCTCAGCAAGGACCCATTCACGCCGCATGCTGATGCTCGAAGGTTGTGTGCAGCCCGGCTTATCACCCAATACCAATGCAGCCACTGCCCGGGTACTCGACCGTCTCGGCATCAGTATTACCCCGGCAACGGAAGCCGGTTGCTGCGGCGCTATCGACTTTCACCTGAATGCTCAGGACGATGGACGGGAACGCATTCGCGCCAATATTGATGCCTGGTGGCCTCAGGTTGAACAGGGCGCCGAAGCCATTGTGCAAACCGCAAGCGGCTGCGGCGCCTTCGTTAAAGAATATGGCGAAATGCTCAAGGATGACCCGGAATACGCGGAAAAGGCCGAGCGCATTAGCCAGTTGGCAAAAGATCTGGTGGAAGTGCTGCGTGAAGAGCCGCTGGATGATCTCAGCGTCAAGGCAGACCAACGCCTGGCCTTCCATTGCCCTTGCACCCTGCAACACGCACAGAAGCTCAACGGTGCCGTAGAAGGCGTATTGACCCGGCTCGGCTTTGAACTGACGCCGGTCCAGGATGCTCACCTTTGCTGCGGCTCGGCAGGTACTTATTCCATTACCCAGCCTGAACTGGCGACCGAATTGCGCAACAACAAACTTGACGCTCTGGAAGCAGGCAACCCGGAAATGATCGTTACCGCCAACATCGGTTGCCAGACGCACCTGGCAAGTGCCAACCGCACACCGGTTCGCCACTGGATTGAAGTACTTGATGCCGCGCTTGGCTAAGTGCGGCCAGCCACCTGCTTCCCCCTGATTGTTTGATTACCAGCCTGGTGATCATCCATGCATTTATCACCCACTCAAGAGAAACCACCATGCAAAGCAAAGCTGTCTTAACCCAGGCCGACGTGTCCAAGGTATTGGATGCTGCCCAACAGGAAGCCGAACGTGAAAGCTGGGCAATCACCGTGGCGGTCACTGATGATGGCGGCCACCTGCTGGCCTTGCGCCGCCTTGACGGCGCTGCGCCCTTCACTGCCGATGTAGCCGCCAACAAGGCACGCAGTGCCGCCATGGGGCGTAAGGAAACACAGGTGTTTGAAGAGATGATCAATGGTGGCCGCACGGCTTTTTTGTCTGCACCCATGCAGGCCTTGCTGTCAGGCGGGGTGCCGATCATCGTTGATGGCCAGGTCGTCGGCGCTGTGGGCATTTCTGGCGTCAAACCCGACCAGGATGTACAGGTCGCCAAGGCTGCTATCAGCGTGCTTTGATCGACATACCATGATCGACAAACGCAAAAAACCCGGGTCGATGACCCGGGTTTTCAAAAATCTTTCCAGCTTGGCTGGTATCACTCAATGGCGGACCGGACGAGACTCGAACTCGCGACCTCCGGCGTGACAGGCCGGCATTCTAACCAACTGAACTACCGGTCCACATATAAGTGCAATCTTACCTATCCAGAATCCATCAATCGCCACTAGGCAGAAAAATGGTGGGTGGTACTGGGTTCGAACCAGTGACCCCCAGCTTGTAAGGCTGGTGCTCTCCCAACTGAGCTAACCACCCGGGCTTGGCTATACTAGCCTTGTCTTGCATATAAAGCATCAGTTTATCGTGGCGGACCGGACGAGACTCGAACTCGCGACCTCCGGCGTGACAGGCCGGCATTC
>NZ_VMQS01000016.1:0-3358 GCF_007625055.1 Halomonas sp. | reverse complement strand
TGGCGGACCGGACGAGACTCGAACTCGCGACCTCCGGCGTGACAGGCCGGCATTCTAACCAACTGAACTACCGGTCCACGTAACGATAACAATGCGCTTCAGTGAGGAAAATCATGTGATGATAATGGCGGACCGGACGAGACTCGAACTCGCGACCTCCGGCGTGACAGGCCGGCATTCTAACCAACTGAACTACCGGTCCACATACTATCCATCGCATAACTGACATCAACAAGCGGTTTCCACGTGGCCATCTGACGCCTTTGTAAGGGCATGGTGGGTGGTACTGGGTTCGAACCAGTGACCCCCAGCTTGTAAGGCTGGTGCTCTCCCAACTGAGCTAACCACCCGCTGGTCACGTGGCGCTGCATTCTACCGAAGCACAGGGGGAAGTCAATAACGAATCGGCAACTTTTTCACTCGGGCCTGAAAAAAGCCGCATTGATGGCGCCCTTCCCTTTTTATTCACCGCCCGTTACCCCAGGGATGTGCCAGCATGAAATCTGCCGCCTTACGCGTCGCCTGCTGGATGAGCTCCTCCTGGCGCAAACCACTGGCACGCAAAGGCTTGAAGTCATGATCACCCGTGGCAAGCCATTCAATATGCACATTCGCCGGCAACGTATAGGTTGCGACCTCGTCTCGGCGCCCGAAAGGGTCACGTTCGCCCTGAACAATGAGACTCGGAGCAGAGACCTGGTGCCAGTGCGCCAACCTGAGTCTGTCGGGAGAGCGCGGTGGATGAAACGGGTACCCCGCCACGATCACGCCAGGCACCTGGCGCTGAGCCGCCACCAGACTGGCAACCCGCCCTCCCATCGACTTGCCACCCACCCAGACCGGAACATCCACCGCCGCTATCAACGACGCATACCAATCTGACATTTCTGTGACAAGCTGGCTGATTTTTGTGGGTGGCCGACGGCGGCCTTCCCTGTTCATGCGTTGCATATAGCGAAAGTCGAATGTCATCAACTGGATACCCGCCCGCGCCGCCAATGTGGCAAATTGCCGCATAAAATCAGACGCCTGACCAGCACCGGCACCATGGGCAAACAGCAGACACCCCTTCTCTGGTAGCCCCTGCAGGGTGACGGGCGTATGATTATTCACGTAAAATTGTCCACAGGTGCCCGTCTGCAGGTAAGACACAAAGACATCAAAATTAATTTCAACATAACCCTGTTGGGCATAAAATGGCATGTGATTCACTCTCATATCGCCAGCTTAAACAATTGGCTTGTTCAGCTTAAGCGCCTGCTGCGTTAAAATCTGCAATGGATCTTGACCTGCGTCATCAAGCGGGCGGTCGCATCCAGGCAGAATAGCACTGGGTTACCCCCTAACCGCGTTCGATGGGAACATGAAATGAGCACAGCACTAGAACACCCGACCTACAACTACAAGGTAGTTCGGCAGTTCGCGATCATGACTGTTGTGTGGGGCATTGTAGGTATGACGCTTGGCGTCATTCTCGCCGCACAACTGGTATGGCCGGAACTGAACCTTGGCTTACCTTGGACCAGCTTTGGGCGCCTGCGTCCTCTGCATACCAATGCCGTCATTTTCGCCTTCGGCGGCTCGGCACTTTTTGCCACCTCGTACTACGTGGTGCAGCGAACCTGTCAGACGAGACTTTTCTCTGACAAGCTCGCCGCCTTTACGTTCTGGGGTTGGCAGGCAGTCATTGTGTCTGCTGTTGTGTCACTTCCGTTGGGCTATACCACAACCAAGGAATATGCCGAGCTGGAGTGGCCGATCAACATCCTGATCGCCATTGTATGGGTCACTTACGCCCTGGTCTTCCTGATGACCATCAAGCAGCGTAAGACCTCGCATATCTATGTGGCGAACTGGTTCTTTGCCGCCTTCATCCTGACGGTAGCGGTGCTGCATATTGTCAATAATGCGGCTATCCCCGTGACGCCCATGTTCTCGACCTCCATCTATGCGGGCACCATTGATGCCATGGTGCAGTGGTGGTATGGGCATAACGCCGTGGGCTTCTTCCTGACTGCTGGCTTTCTGGGCATGATGTACTATTTCGTTCCCAAGCAGGCTGAACGTCCGGTGTATTCCTACCGTCTGTCGATCGTGCACTTCTGGGCACTGATCATGGTCTATATGTGGGCCGGCCCGCACCACCTGCACTACACTGCTCTGCCTAACTGGGCGCAGTCACTGGGCATGGTGATGTCGATCATTCTGCTGGCTCCCTCCTGGGGCGGCATGATCAACGGCATGATGACCCTCTCGGGCGCCTGGCATAAACTGCGCACTGACCCGACCCTGCGCTTTCTGGTGGTTGCCCTGTCCTTCTACGGCATGTCGACCTTTGAAGGCCCGATGATGGCCATCAAGACCGTCAACGCCCTGTCGCACTACACTGACTGGACTATCGGTCACGTGCACTCCGGCGCGCTTGGCTGGGTCGCCATGATCACCATCGGTTCCATGTATCACCTGATCCCGCGCCTGTTCGGCCGCACCCAGATGCAGTCCGTCAAGCTGATTGCCGTGCATTTCTGGTTGGCGACCATCGGCACCGTGCTGTACATCGCCTCCATGTGGGTGAACGGTATTCTGCAGGGCCTGATGTGGCGTGCCATCAATCCTGACGGCACCTTGATGTATACCTTCGTCGAGGCCGTTGAGGCCAGTGCGCCGGGCTACTTCGTGCGCCTGATTGGCGGTCTGTTCTGGGTCACCGGCATGCTGATCATGGCCTACAATGTCTACCAGACGGTTAAACGCAGCGACGCTGTCAGCCAGCAGCCGTTGCCACAAGCCGCTTAACCGGGGAAGTCGAGACCAATGAAACACGATATTGTTGAAAAGAACGTTGGCCTGCTTGCCGTACTGATTCTGGTTGCAATCAGTTTTGGCGGCCTGGCCGAGGTTGTGCCGCTGTTCTTTCAGAAACAGACCACTGAACCGGTTGAGGGGCTCGAACCCCTCAGCGCTCTGGAACTGGAAGGGCGGGATATCTACCGCCGTGAAGGCTGTGTCGGCTGTCACTCGCAGATGGTTCGCCCCTTCCGCGCTGAAACCGAGCGCTACGGCCATTACAGCGTGGCGGGCGAGTCTGTCTATGATCACAACTTCCTGTGGGGCTCCAAGCGTACCGGGCCGGACCTGGCACGCGTAGGCGGCCGTTACAGCGATGACTGGCACCGTGCGCACATGTATAACCCGCGCGACGTTGTGCCGGAGTCCATCATGCCGGCTTACCCATGGCTGTTTGAAAATCGCCTGGATGGCGAGGACACACCGGCCAAGATGCGTGCGCTCCAAAGCCTGGGTGTTCCCTATACCGATGAGCAGATCGCCAACGCGACGGCCGAGGTCAACGGCACCC
>NZ_VMQS01000138.1 GCF_007625055.1 Halomonas sp. | reverse complement strand
GTTCCCTATACCGATGAGCAGATCGCCAACGCGACGGCCGAGGTCAACGGCACCCAGGAAATCACTGCACTGATCGCTTTCTTACAGCAACTGGGAACCGTGCTAGAGGGCACTCGCTAAGCTATGGATACGGGAACTTTTCGCGGCCTCATCACGCTGATATTGATTATCGCTTTTCTGGGCATCACCTGGTGGGCCTATTCCAAGCGACGCAAACCAGACTTCGAAGAAGCGGCTAACCTGCCCTTCGCCGATGACGATGAGCAACCGTCCCGTGACAAGCCTGCGGCATCCGGGGATGAAGCAGATTCCCGCCACGACAGGGGAGATAAAAATACATGAATAATCTATGGGGCGATTCCTTGCCTGGCTTCTGGAGCGCCTGGATCATCGTCATTACATTGGGCACGATTGCGATTAGCGCCTGGCTGCTGTTTGCTAACCGGCGTACCGACAAACAGCCGGACGCCGACGGCAATGTCGAGACCACCGGCCATGCGGCTGATGGCATCGAAGAGTACGATAACGCACTGCCCAAGTGGTGGTTTCAGCTGTTTGTCGGTACTGTCATCTTTTCACTGGGCTATCTGGTGCTCTACCCGGGCCTGGGTAACTTTGCCGGCGTTCTGGGCTGGTCTCAGGAAGGCCAGTGGGAAGAAGAAGTTGCTCGCGCAGAGGAGCGCTTCACGCCCATCTTTGCCCAGTATCAGGAAGTGCCTATTCCTGACCTGGCGCAGGATGACGATGCCATGCAGGTTGCCGAGCGTATCTACCAGAATAACTGTGCCGTTTGCCATGGCTCTAACGCCAAAGGTGGCTACGGCTTCCCCAACCTGACCGATGACGACTGGCTGTATGGTGGCGAGCCCGAGAACATCTTGACCACACTGAACAACGGGCGAAATGGTCTGATGCCTGCCTGGCAGCAGCTGGGGGAAGACAACATCGAGAACCTGACCCAGTACGTTCTGTCGCTGTCTGACCTTGAGCATGACGCCGAGCGGGCCGAGCAGGGTGAAAGCACCTACATGTCGGTCTGTGCTGCCTGTCACACCCCTCAGGGTACCGGCAACACGGCACTGGGTGCGCCCAACCTGACCAACGATATATGGCTGTACCTGGCGCAGGGCCAGACGGTTGCCGATTCCATTCGCCAGACGCTGCGCAATGGACGTAACGGCCACATGCCGTCACAGACAGCCTACATTGGTGAAGAACGCGTTCACCTGGTAGCCGCTTATGTCTACAGCCTCAGGGATAGCAATTGATTGCTATGACTGAACTTTAAGCTGTTGATATTGAAGGGTGCGGCTTGAAGCCGCACCCTTTTTT
>NZ_VMQS01000137.1 GCF_007625055.1 Halomonas sp. | reverse complement strand
CGGCTGGCAGGTAAATAATGCGCGGCTACCCCCAGCTGGCCTCCGATGCCATATTGCAGCCCCAGGGTGCCACGCAGGGATACCAGGTGTTCCGGGCCCTGGAGTAACGCCATTAAGTCATCCAGTGCGTGCAGGAAACGTCCGGCGGCACGATCGCGCTCAGCCGGTGTCACCCAGCGTCCGATTTCGATGCTGCGAAAATCAAATCGGCGCCTTACCGTGACGAAGGAAATGTCTGCGTGGGCTGCCATGAATGTCCTCCCCGACCCAATAAACACACCACCTTCGTTACAATGGCTTGATGCCAACGCAAACGCGCCTATTTACTGAATAGCTATATTAACACGACGGACGTTTATATATCCTACAGCGGCCTATAGCCGTGGGACAGAGTGTGTCTTGAGTCACCTGTTTGATTGCCGGATGACGATGTGGTGAGCAACGCCCGTCACGTCCGGAGGAATTCTTTATGTACACGGGAGAGCAGCATCTGATGAATGATCGGCACGAACATGGCGCTGGCCCTGATGCCAGCGTAGAGCGCTACATTGACTCTGAAACCTCAGTCGATGACACGGGCAGCTACTCGGCACCCGTTGACGATCACGGGTATCCCGCCCTGTCTCTGGAGGAGATCACTCCACGGGTGGACGATATCCTGGAAGCGGCCAAAATCCTGGCCTCGGCAGCAAAAAAGCGTGAGAAAAATCTTGTTGAAGAAGAGGAAGCCGAGCAGGCCGCAAGGGCGCTTCAAAAAGAGGCCAATGACGCCTTTGAAGCCCGCCTGGCAAAACGGGTAACAGCAGAGATACGCAGCTTTGAAGATGTCCAGAAGGACGTATTGAAAGCGTTGAAAAAACTCGACAAGGCAGTGGAAAGCGCGGATGAGGAAACGGAAAAAGCACAGGGCGCTTACAAGGAATTGCTGAGCATTATTACTCCGTCAAACTAAATGCTGTCAGCAAACGGGGAAATATATGCGTACCAATGTATCCAGCAACGCCGTTATCAGCCTGCCTCAAGCGATGGCGCATTCCGATGACATTCTGACAGCCGCCCAGAAGCTCGCATCAGCGGTACATAAGGCGCGTAAGAAACGCCTTGAGGAAGAACAGGCCCGTGAATTGGCAGAACGTCTTCGCCACGAAGTGAGAGAAGCACTCAAGGCCTTGCCGGAAGGTGATTACTCGGGGCATCTTCATATTGAAAAGACCATCCAGAGGGAGCTGGTCAAGGCGAACAATGACGTTGACCGGGCTATTGACGGGGCAAACAGGGAAGCAGAGAAGTCTGAACAGGCTTATGCGGATCTGTTAGCCGTGCTTCTGAACAACCACGCTAGCCAGC
>NZ_VMQS01000136.1 GCF_007625055.1 Halomonas sp. | reverse complement strand
TTCATAAGTAACAAATATGAATACAGGTGCGGTTGCCAAGAAAGGCAAGAAAGCAAGTTCAATAGCCCTTGAGCCGAATATAACCCATAAACGGCTCATAATGTGATCTGAATAGGTGAGGTGACCGGCTCATGTATATCTGGAACAGCGCTACTGGCCGCATTTTAGTTGTTCGGTCAGTTACGGGGTGACGGTCTGACGTCTGCCCTGGCCACCATTGAGCAAGGTTTTGGGGATGAGCTTTTTTACCCTGTAAGAAGTATTCCTAATCGCTTGCGCGGTAACATGTGCGCTTACCCACGCCAGTCTTGCGAGGCTGGCGTTTCACTCCCAGTCCAGGCCTATCTGACATGACGAGCGTCGCTATTTTCGTGGATACCCAGAACGTCTACTACACCGTGCGCGAAGCCTACGGCAAACACTTCGACTATCGCCGGTTCTGGGCGAAGGCGACGGCGAACCGGGAGGTATTGGTCGCCCGCTGCTATGCCATCGACAAGGGCGATGCCAGGCAGCGCGAGTTCCAGAACATCCTCCGTTCGATCGGCTTTGAGGTCAGGCTCAAGCCATTCATCCAGCGCATGGATGGTTCCGCCAAGGGCGATTGGGATGTGGGTATCACGCTGGATGCCATTGAGTTCGCGGCGAAAGCGGATGTGGTGGTGCTGGTCTCTGGCGATGGCGATTTTGACCTGCTTGCGCAGAAAATCCGTGAGGTGCACGGCAAGCGCGTCGAGGTCTATGGCGTGGCCCAGCTCACCGCGGCCTCCCTCAGAAACGCTGCGAGCCAGTTCATACCGATTGAAAGCGATCTGCTGTTCGGATGAGGTTCAGCAAAATATCAGGCGAGCGGCGAAATGAAGGCGGGTGCTTTCGCATGGGCCTTTCAGCATGCAGGAGCGTGCACGTTATTACGCTGTTTTCCTCTTAGCTACCAGCCTGCGTAATCAGCTCAATGAACAAACAGTTACCAAATGACAAGCAAGGCAGGATTGCTCAGCCTAGGGCCTGTTGACGTTTCATCACGGCCGCGACATAGGTCCTTTTGGTGCAGAGCAAGGCGTGAGGAGCGTGGTTGGGTGGCTCCCAATCAGCGACGAACAACGCAGGGCTGTGCCAAAAGGACCCTGTCCCTTCGGGTTGCGCGCCAAAGAACGCCATGCGGCGTTGCGCCACTCGGTAAGGGCACCACCATTGCCGTCGTGTCGCGCCTTGCCTGACGTCCTTTGGCGCAGCAACGCGGTTCACGATGAAACGTCAACAGGCCCTAGCTAATGGGCAATCGTGAACTTTATTGAATAGCCATGCGTTGTGCTTTTAATTTGCCGGTGACCTTGTATTATTTAATAACATCATAATTAAGTAATTTAAGGGATTTTGACATGAAGTTTCGCTTTTTCTTGG
>NZ_VMQS01000015.1 GCF_007625055.1 Halomonas sp. | reverse complement strand
TCAAAGGGCTTGGCTCACTGCAGCCCATTGGCTAGGGGGAGGGGGTGTACTAGGTCGCCAATGGGTACAATTCGAGTATAGTTATTTTCACGCTTTTGACAAGGTCTTGTATCACTTTTTTAAGTGAGCGTCCTGTTGGCGCGTTATGCGCATGGCGCACCTCACGGCCTGACCCTTTTTGGGCCTTGTAAACACCCTTTTGCCTTTCCTGATGCAGGGTCCGCTTGGCCCCTTGTTATCCATGTTTTAATCATTGGGTTTTATATTTCAAAAAAATATAAATATATAACGTTTTTTGAGTTATCCTGTAAGCATACTAACTTTTTCAGCATCGACCTTTGAAAACGGTCATCCAGGACGGTATTTCTTCTCGTGGTGGAAATACACCCAAGGTCTGGTTTCTTATGGAGGCGTGAATGACTTCCCCGCTGGTAACACATTTTTTTGATGAACCTACCAATACGTTCAGCTATGTGGTTCAGGATCCTGACAGCAAGGCCTGCGCGATTCTGGATTCGGTGCTTGATTTTGATTACGCCGCAGGCCGTACCGATGTGCGTTCAGCGGAAGAAATTATTGCCCATGTGCGTGAGCACGACCTTGACGTTGAGTGGATTCTGGAAACCCATGTGCATGCCGATCATCTTTCCGCAGCGCCCTATCTGCATGAGCGGCTAGGCGGCAAGACGGGCATTGGTGCCAACATCACGATTGTCCAGGACGTGTTTGGCAAGGCATTCAATGCGGGCACCGAGTTTGCCCGGGATGGCAGCCAGTTCGATGCGCTGTTCAAGGAAGGCGATACCTTCACCATCGGTGGGCTTGAAGGCCATGTGCTGCACACGCCAGGCCACACGCCTGCGTGTCTGACCTATGTGATCGGGGATGCCGCCTTTGTGGGTGATACCCTCTTCATGCCTGATTTTGGCACCGCGCGATGTGACTTCCCTGGCGGTGATGCGCGAGCGCTATATCAGTCTATTCAGAAAGTGCTGGCCCTGCCGCCCGACACGCGTCTGTTCATGTGCCATGACTATAAGGCACCGCAGCGTGACGTGTTCAAGCATGAAACCACCGTGGCCGAGCAGCGTGCGGCCAATATTCATGTTCACGACGGGGTCAGTGAAGATGACTTTGTGCGTATGCGCACCGAGCGGGATGCCACCCTGGCCATGCCCAAGCTGATCATTCCGTCGGTGCAGGTCAATATGCGCGGCGGGGATATGCCGCCCGCCGAGGATAACGGCCAGGTATATCTGAAAGTGCCTGTCAACAAGCTTTAAGCGTCGAGTCATCGACAGGCTTGCACCCCAGAGTTTTATCAAGAGGTAACACGGTTGAGCGTTTTATGTGTTGGATTCTCAAGCCCTGTAAGGAGATAGAGTGAACGCGAAACGCTATCTGCCCATCCTGCAATGGCTACCGCATTATCGGCGAGATACGCTGACACGCGACCTGCTGGCTGCAGTGATCGTTACCATTATGCTGATCCCGCAGTCATTGGCGTATGCCATGTTGGCGGGGCTGCCTGCAGAGGTTGGGCTTTATGCCAGCGTGCTGCCGCTGGTGGCCTATGCCGTTTTTGGTACCAGCCGAACATTGGCGGTGGGCCCTGTCGCCGTGGTCTCACTGATGACGGCGGCGGCGTTGGGCAATATCGCCACCCCGGGCAGCGCCGAGTACGTGGGGGCCGCCCTGGTGCTGGCATTGCTTTCCGGGCTGATTCTGACCCTGATGGGGCTGGCGCGTTTAGGGTTTCTGGCCAACTTTCTTAGCCACCCGGTCATCTCCGGCTTTATCACTGCCTCAGGCCTGATCATTGCCGCGGGTCAGCTACGTCATCTGCTGGGTGTCGAGGCAAGCGGTCACAATATGGTGGCGCTCCTGATCGGGCTGGGTCGTGAAGTCGGCAATATTCATCTGGCGACATTTCTGATCGGTCTGGGCACCCTGGTGTTTCTTTACACCACTCGCCGCTGGTTGAAGGGAATCCTGCTCAACCTTGGCGCGCCTGCCATGGTGGCTGACTTGCTGACCAAGGCTGCGCCGATTGTGGCAGTGGCCGTCACAACCTTGGTGACCTGGGGGTTTCAGCTGGACCAGCAGGGTGTCGCCGTTGTCGGGTCAATCCCGGCCGGCCTGCCGCCCATCAGTCTGCCCGGGTTTGAGGTCGGCCTTTGGCAGGAGCTGTTGATGGCCGCGCTGCTGATCAGCATTGTCGGCTTTGTTGAGTCGGTATCGGTGGGCCAGACGCTGGCAGCCAAGCGCCGCCAGCGCATTGACCCCAACCAGGAACTGATTGGCCTGGGCAGCGCCAACCTGGCGGCAGCGTTTTCCGGCGGTATGCCGGTGACCGGGGGCTTTTCGCGTTCGGTGGTGAATTTTGATGCGGGTGCCCAGACGCCTGCAGCCGGCGCCTTCACGGCGGTAGGCATTGGCGTGGCGGCGGTACTGCTGACGCCGCTGATTGCCTACCTGCCGGTGGCCACCCTGGCGGCGACCATCATCATCGCCGTGCTCAGCCTGGTGGATCTGCCCGTTATTGTACGTACCTGGCGCTATTCGCGCAGCGATTTTGCGGCCATGTTCGCCACCATTGCCGTGACCCTGGTCAACGGAGTGGAAAGTGGCATTCTTGCCGGTGTCGGGCTGTCGCTGGCGCTGCACCTGTACCGTACCAGCCGCCCGCATAGCGCAGTGATTGGCCGGGTGCCTGGCAGCGAGCATTTCCGCAACGTGGAGCGCCATCGGGTCGAGACCGTACCATTTCTGTGTATTCTGCGTGTCGATGAAAGTCTCTATTTCGCCAATGCGCGCTACCTGGAAGATACCGTGATGGAAGTGGTCACTCGCCAGCCTGATGTCAAGCATGTGGTGCTGGCCTGTCAGGCGGTCAATGTGATTGATGCCTCAGCGCTGGAAAGCCTTGAGACCATCAATCATCGTTTACAGGATGCGGGTGTGTCACTGCATCTGGCGGAAGTCAAGGGGCCGGTGATGGACCGTCTGCAGACAACGGATTTTTGTAAGGAACTGACCGGCTTTGTATTTTTAAGCACTTACAGCGCCTGGGTCGCCCTGACCCAGCCGTCAAATGCCCTTTACCCCGAACAGGCTATTTGCCCTCAGGCGACATCTTTACCGCTTTCTTTTGAAAGTAATGCGCCCAAATCTCCGGGGTTGACGGTGCAGGGCGTAACAGCAGAACCGGTACATACACGCTCGCTTTAGGTGCCAGGGCGTCCTGGTGACCCGGAGTGAGATCAAAAAGACGTTTTATAGCGTCATGAAATCAAGGAGTTAACTATGAAAACCAACGTTGGTGGTATCGACAAGATTGCACGCATCGTCATTGGTGCCCTGCTGATCCTTCTTGCCCTGACCGGCACGATTGGTGTCTGGGGCTGGATTGGCGTGGTGCCCCTGGCAACCGGTCTTTTGAACACCTGCCCGGCGTATTCCCTGCTGGGTATCAACACCTGTAAAACCAAGTAAGCCGGTTGGCAAAAGCGCATTCAACATAAGGAGAGCAGAGTGGACTGGACGGCAACCCTGCAAGGGCTCGTCGGCGGTATTCTGATTGGGCTGTCAGCCGTCTGGCTGATGGGCACCATGGGGCGTATCGCGGGCATCAGTGGCATCGTGGGTAACCTGTTTACCCAGCGGCCTGAAGGCGATAGCGCCTGGCGTATCACCTTCCTGCTGGGCCTGATCAGCGGACCTCTTTTGGTGATGGCATTGGGCGGCGGCCTGGGTAACGTGGCCAATGCCCCGGGAATGGTCATCGGTGAACCGGCAGGCGGCGTCCTTCTGATGCTGGTTGCCGGCTTTCTGGTGGGTATCGGGACAGGCCTTGGCAGTGGTTGTACCAGCGGTCACGGTGTGTGTGGCCTTTCGCGCCTTTCCGTGCGTTCACTGGTCGCGACGCTGACCTTTCTGGTCACGGCCATCATAACGGTTTACGTGGTTCGCCATGTGATTGGAGGTGGCGCATGAGGATGCTGATGGGCTATGTGGCCGGGCTGCTGTTTGGTTTGGGTCTGGCAATTTCCGGCATGACCGATCCGGCCCGGGTGCTGGGGTTTCTGGATATTGCCGGCGCCTGGGATCCCACTCTGATGTTTGTTCTCGGTGGGGCCGTGGTGACCAGCTTTGTGGGCTATCGTCTGGTGTTCAAGCAGACTGCTCCCCTGTTTGGCGAGCGTTTCCAGTTGCCAACCCGGCAGGATCTGGACGTCAAACTGCTGGGAGGCGCTGCCCTGTTCGGCATTGGCTGGGGGTTGTCGGGCTATTGCCCTGGCCCTGCAATTGCCTCCATCGGCGGGATTTCATTGCCGTTGGCAGCAATGCTGGTGACCATGGTCATTGGCTGGTTTGCCGCACAGCGAATCACTCGTTAAAGCTTTCGCGCGTGTTTGTTTACTTGGCAAGATAGTTTCTGCACGACTGATGGTGGATTCTTTAGTCGTAATCATACCCCTGCTGACCCGGTTGGCAGGGGTTTTTTTCGTCGTGGCGCCACTCATGAACCCAGGCTTAACGTCTGGTTAATGCCGCCTTGTCATGCTCTTGTTCAAAGAAAGGATCCGTTATGCATGTTTTGCTGGTTGAAGATGACGCTCTGGTGGCCGCTGGCATACGCGCTGGGCTGATGACCTACGATTTTGTGGTCGATCATGTGGTAACCCTGAAGGCAGCACGTCAGGCGTTGGCCACAGTGACCACGGATGTGGTGGTGTTGGACCGCGGTATGCCTGACGGTGACGGCCTGCAGCTGCTTGAAGAGTGGCGTGGCAAGGGCGTACAGATACCGGTGCTGGTGCTGACCGCCAGAGATGCCGTGAGGGACCGGGTCGATGGGCTGCACAGCGGGGCAGATGATTACCTGGTCAAGCCCTTTGATCTTGATGAATTGGTGGCGCGTTTACATGCCCTGCTGCGTCGCGCATCAGGGCGCAGCAGCGGCATTATTGAGCACGGCGCGCTGACCCTGGACCCGGCCGCCCGCGAGGTGATGCTGGATGGCGAACCGGTCACCCTGTCGCGTCGCGAGCTGGTATTACTCGAAGCTTTCCTGCATGCGCCCCGCAGCGTACTCACCGTTGATCAGTTGAAAGACAGCCTTTATGGCATGAATGACGATGTGGAAAGCAATGCGCTTAACGTCCATATCCATCACCTGCGGCGTAAATTGGGCGCCGGTGTGATTGAGACGGTTCGCGGCCTGGGATATCGCCTGGGTAAGCCCTCTAACGCCCGTGGAGATACCCTTTGAGCCTGCGTGTCCGACTGTTGTTGACCCTTGGCGCCACCCTGCTGGTGCTGTGGGGCAGCGCGGCAGCCTGGTTGATGTGGGATCTGGAGGAAAAGGTGGTGGAAACCCTTGATCAGCGTCTGGCCCAGTCGGCACGTATGGTCGCTGGGTTGATGCTGCAGCTCCCGCCTGAGGTATGGGAACAGGCGGACCAGCGGGCGCTGTCGATTCCACCCATTGAGGGGCTGGCCTGTCAGGTACATTCGCCGCGAGGGGAAATCATGGCGCGCACCCATACCGACATGGAAGACATTCTGACCCCTGGCGAGCGTGGCCATGCCTACCGCGAGGAAGGCGACATGACCTGGCGGGTATTCACCTATGAAAGAGGCGGGCTGACGATTACCACCGCCGACCGTATGGATGAGCGCGACATGCTGTTGAGTGACGTCATGCGGGTGGCTGTTGTGCCCTTTGTGGTCGCCCTGGTGGGCAGTCTTCTGGCGTTGTGGCTGGTGGTCTGGCGTGGTCTTGCACCCTTGACGCGTTTGCGCGAATCCCTGGCCAAGCGCCATCCGGATGCACTGGCACCGATTTCCACCTACGGCGTGCCCGCTGAGATTCAGCCACTGATTGAAACCCTGAACGGACTATTGGCGCGGGTGCAGCAGACGATTATCCGTGAGCAGCGCTTTACCAACGATGCCGCTCACGAGCTGAGGACGCCGTTGACCGCGATCAAGACCCACCTGCAGGTTGCCCGGCGGGTAGACGGCGAGGCCGCCGTGGAATCCCTGGCCCAAGCCGAGCAGGGCGTTGTGCGTTTAAGCCGAACGCTGGATCAGCTGTTAATGCTGGCCAGGGTGGAAGGCCGGCTACGCTTTGATGATGGCGAGGAAAGTCATGTGGCCGACGTGGCGGCATGTGCCATGGCCGACTCCCGGGCGTCGGATGCCGAGCGCTTTGTGCTACCCGAGCAGTGGCCTGCGGCGGTGTTGGCAATGCCCAGAGAGCTGGCCATTACCGCCCTGCGTAACCTGCTGGATAACGCCCTTTGCCATGGCCCGAAAGAACAGCCGATCGACGTGGATGCGCGCTGGCTTGAGGACGAGCAGGCAGTGGCCTTCAGGGTAACAGACAGGGGTGAGGGCGTCTCTGAGACAACGCTTGAACAGCTGACCCAGCGTTTCTGGCGTGCCAGTAAGGTACAGGGTAGCGGCCTTGGACTGGCAATAGTGGCGGCCATTGCCGAGCGCTTTGGCGGACGCCTGTGCTTTGACAACGATCCGGGAGGAGGCTTGCTGGCTGAATTCATAGTACCTGCGTCGTTGCTCGCCGATCGTGAGTGAATGGCACAGTTGATGCCTTGATACGCCAATCCCTGCATAGGGGCAGGCATGGCCGATCAAGGGTGCATAATCCAAAATAACAGCATAGGGGAAACCGTGATGAGCAAGAGGATACTGGGCGGGCTCGGCCTGCTACTCGGCGCTGGCTTGAGTGCAGGCAGTGCGCTGGCGCTGGAACCAGGTGATCCACAGCGTGGTCAGGCCGCAGCAGCGACCTGTACTGCCTGTCATCAGGCCAACGGCAGCGGGATGCATGTGCCGGGAGGAGAATCCTGGCCACGCCTGGCAGGCCAGGACGCTGGCTACATTGAAAAGCAGCTGCATGATTTCAAGTCGGGGCGGCGCCAGAACGCCAGCATGATGCCCTTCGCCACCATGCTGGACGATCAGCAGATTGCTGATGTGGCGGCTTATTACAGCCAGATGGAGATAACGCCGGCATCAGGGGGTGAAGAAGCCAGCGATGCTGTCATGGCACGCGGAGAGCAGCTGGCCAACCGCGGCGATTGGGACGATTACATCGTGTCCTGTTCCAGCTGTCATGGCCCGGGGGGGACCGGAGTGGGCAGCGAGTTTCCCGGCGTTGCCAGTCAGCATGCCGGCTATATCAGCGCTCAGCTGCATGCCTGGAAGGACGGTGAGCGTTCCAATGACCCTCAGAACCTGATGGGGGCAATTGCCAAGCGCATGAGCGATGATGACATCGCCGCCGTATCGGCCTGGTATGCCCGCCAGGCGCCAGTTGTGGAAGGGGGAGAGTAATAGAAAATGAATATATCCAAGAAAAGCCTGGCGCTGGCCGTTTCCGGAGTGTCGGTCGCGTTGGCAAGCGGCATGATGGTCCAAGCCGCTGACGACAATGCACAACCGCAAGCTGAAGGGCCGTATCAGACGCTGGTGGAGCTGGGCTATCCGGCACCCAAGGACAACGAACTGGTGCATGTGCCGCCCACCATGGCAGACCTGGAAGAGGCGGATATCCATCCTGAACTCAAGAAGGTGATTCGCCGCGGGTACGAGTTGTTTACCGATACCCAGCAACTGCGCGGCAAGAATGTCTTCAATGACATGAACTGTTCCAGCTGCCATCTGGGTGAAGGCCGACAACCCTATAGTGCGCCGATCTGGCCTGCTGCGGTGACCCTGCCGGATTTTCGTGGCAAGAACCAGCACGTCAACAACCTTGAAGAGCGCATTGCCGGCTGCTTTGCCTACTCGATGAACGGCACACCCCCGGAATACGGCAGTGATGACATGCTGGCGCTGTCTGCCTACCACCAGTGGCTGGCGACAGGTGCCCCCATGTATCCTGACCAGCCCATTTACGGGCGTGGTTTCCCGGCGCCGGATCGCCCGGAAGAGCTTAGCTATGCCAACGGCAAGGAGGTCTTTCAGGAGCAGTGCGTTATCTGCCATCAGGAAGACGGCTCAGGGCACTATGAAGACGGCGAGTACGTCTTTCCTGCCACCTGGGGGGATGGCTCCAACAACTGGGGGGCTGGCATCGTACGTACTCACACGGCGGCCGGTTTTATCAAGAACAATATGCCGCTGGGGCAGCCGTTATCGTTATCTGACCAGGACGCCTGGGATGTGGCCTATTATATGACCCAGCAGGAACGTCCTCAGGACCCCCGCTACGCGGGTGACGTCGACGAGGTGCTGGAGCGTTTTGGCCCCACCTTCCACAAGAATTCAAGCTATGGGCAGATTCGCGAGGAAGACAATCACCGTCTGGCGGATCACGCCAACTGGGGCGAAAAAGGCGAGACCGTCGTGCCCTGGAATGTCGGCGTGCCACGTTTTGAAGATCTGCAAGACTGATCATGAAGCGCCAAGACCAAGCCTGAAAAAACGCCTGGCGGGGCAACCCGCCAGGCGTTTATTCACTATTCCCCATTTTCACCATTCACCGCGCGCCGCCCATCATCTCTTCCAGGCGTTGCTGGCTGGGCATGCCTTCAATCCGTTCGATGCGTACGACACCCTCCTGCGTCCGGCGTTGAAAGGCGCTGGTGGGGGTGGCGTAAAGGCCAAGTTCTTCAAACAGCTGATTGTTATCCAATACCTGCTGTTCAATATCACGGGGCTGGGCGCTGACGGCAATCTCTTCACCAAGCTTGTGAGCCGTCAGGGCTTCAGACGGTCTGTCATCCCCGAGTAAGGCGGCCGCCTGGGCAGGGCTTTGGGCCTTGAGTATACCCACCATGATATGGCGCAGCTGAACCTCGCCGGCTTCGATCCAGGGGCGTGCAGCTTCCCAGAGCTGTTGACAGTAAGGGCAGTTGGGGTCAGTAAAGGTATATACCACCCGAGGCGCCTGTGGGTCGCCATCCTGAATCCAGTGGCTTTCCTCCAGCAGTTGCCAGGTCTGGGCTTCCAGCGGGGCACGCACATGTTCATCCAGCTGGGGGGCTGTCAGGTCGTTGCCTTCGCTGTCCATCAGAGTGCCAACGATGGCGTGTTCGCCGTCAGGGGTCAGGTAAATGGCCATTTCGCGCCCCTGGGCGCTGGCACCAAAGCCTGTCAATCCCCCTGGGGCGCTGAACTGACTGTGTATCTCGATACCTCTTTCGGTCAACGCATCGACAGGGGCGGGCAGTGGTGTTTGATTGGCAGCTGCCTGGCCTGTCAGCAAGCTGAAAGCTACCAGTAGCGGCGTTAGTCGGAAAAACAATGTCAGCATGGGGCGAGTGCTCGTCAATGGAATCTGGAATTGAGTGTTTCAAGATACAACATCCTGGTGTCGGACGTGGTAGCAAAACGCGTTTCCAGTATGGCAACGCCGGGTTAGCTACTGATTATATGCAGAGGCTTTTATCGCCTTGTGAATGCCAAAGACTGCAATAAAGCGGCTAAATCGCTACAATACCTGGATATTTGGTTTGCCAGTCGCGTATGCCTGGATGTCAGCGACATCCGTTCGCAACTTTCGATAACAGGTTGATGCCATGCATTGCCCCTTTTGTGGTGCTCACGATACCCGAGTCACAGACTCCCGCCTGGTTGCTGATGGCGATCAGGTTCGCCGCCGCCGCCAGTGCGCGGCCTGCCATGAACGCTTTACAACCTATGAAACCGCCGAGTTGATCATGCCTCGCGTGGTCAAATCTGACGGTTCCCGAGAAATGTTCGATGAAAGCAAGCTACGCGCCGGCATGTTGAGAGCCCTGGAAAAACGTCCGGTCAGCGCAGAGGCAACCGAAGCGGCAATCGAGCGCATTCGTCAGGTGCTGCGTGCGCGGGGGGACCGGGAAATCAATGCGCTGGATATCGGCGAGTTTGTGATGCAGGCGCTGAAGACCCTGGATCAGGTCGCCTATATCCGTTTCGCTTCTGTTTACCGCAAGTTTCAGGATCTGGATGAATTCCGTGCTGAAATAGATCGCCTCTCCCAGGAGCCAGGTGGGGAGGAAAGCGTCTCCGCAAAGCCGCCGCGAGGTACGCAGTGAGCCCCTTTTCCCAGCAGGACCATAGCTACATGGCGCGGGCGCTGCATCTGGCCGGGCGTGGCCTCTACACAACGCCCCCTAACCCCCGGGTTGGCTGTGTCATTGCCCGCGAGGGTGACGTTGTCGGTGAAGGCTATCATCAGCGCGCAGGTGAAGATCACGCTGAAGTGCATGCCCTGAAAGACGCCGGTGAGCGCGCTGAAGGGGCGACGGCCTATGTCACTCTGGAACCCTGTTCGCATACCGGGAGAACAGGCCCCTGCGCGGTGGCCCTGCACAGGGCGGGTATCAGACGCGTGGTGGTTGCCATGATAGACCCTAACCCACAGGTGAGCGGGCGGGGTATCCAGATGTTACGTGATGCCGGTGTGACCGTGGATGTGGGCCTGTTGGAAGACGATGCCCGCTGCCTTAACCCAGGTTTCGTATCGCGAATGGAGCGTCAACGCCCCTTTGTACGCCTGAAAATGGCGATGAGTCTGGATGGCCGCACGGCCATGGGGTCAGGGGAGTCACAATGGATTACCGGCCCCGAGGCGCGCCGCCAGGTGCAGCAATTGCGGGCACGTTCAAGTGCCATCCTGAGCGGGGTGGAATCGGTCATCATGGACGATTCGCGCCTGACAGTGCGCAGCGCCGAGCTGGGGCTGGCAGAGGCTGATGCTATCGTGCATCGCCAGCCGCTGCGGGTCATTCTTGACACTTATCTGCGTTTGCCGCTTGCCGCGGCCTGCCTGATGGCACCTGGCCGCACCCTGATCATGACAACGCCGGCAGGCAGTGCCGAAAAGCGCGCCAGGCTTGAACAGGCGGGCGCCGAGGTTCAGGTGCTGCCTGCCGGTGAGGATGGCCGCGTTGAACTGGTCGGCATGCTGGCCTGGCTGGCTGAGCATGAGCAGGTTAACGAACTGCTGGTGGAAACCGGGGCTACCCTGTCCGGCGCCATGCTGGATGCAGGTCTGGTCGATGAACTGCAGCTTTTTATGGCACCGACCCTGCTGGGGGGAGATGCCCGCGGTCTTTTCAATCTGTCAGGCATCGCACGTATGGCGGATCAGCGGCAACTGACGATTCATGATATCCGCGCAGTCGGGCGCGATTGGCGGATCATAGCGTCACCTGCCACTCAAGGGCAGTGACGCAAACCACCAGGGTCAACAGACGCTAGGGCCTAGCGCAGTGGGCCGAGTCAAGGTACCCTGACGCGCACATCGCACTAATGCGACTCAGACTGGGAGATTTCATGGCGCACTCCTCTGGGGGTTTGGCCCCTATCGCAGAATTAATCGACGATATTCGCCAGGGCAAGATGGTGATCCTGATGGATGATGAGGATCGCGAGAACGAAGGCGACATCATCATGGCGGCTGAGAAAGTCCAGGCCGAGCATATCAATTTCATGGCACGTCATGCCCGCGGGCTTATCTGTCTGCCGATGACCCGTGCGCGCTGCGAGCAGCTGAACCTGCCGTTAATGGTCAGGGACAACGGTTCCGGCTTTGGCACCAAGTTCACTCTTTCTATTGAAGCAACGGAAGGAGTCACGACGGGGATTTCCGCAGCAGATCGTGCGCGTACCGTGCAGGCCGCCGTTGCCGCGAATGCTCAGCCGGCCGATATTGTCCAGCCAGGGCATATCTTTCCGTTGATGGCAGAGCCGGGTGGCGTCTTGCGGCGCGCCGGGCATACCGAAGCGGCCTGCGATCTGTCCGCGCTGGCGGGGTGTGACCCCAGCGGTGTGATCTGCGAAATCATGAACGACGATGGCAGTATGGCTCGGCGCCCTGAGCTGGAAACCTTTGCGCAGACCCATGGCATCAAGATGGGCACGATTGCCGATCTGATTCATTATCGTATTATCAATGAGCAGACGGTCGATCATGTGGAAGCGCTGCCCCAGCCAACCGCCTTCGGTGAGATGACCTTGCACGTGTTTCGCGACCGTATCCAGGGTGCCCACCACCTTGCGCTGGTCAACGGTCAGCCGAGTCCGGATCAACCCACCACGGTGCGCGTTCATCTGGCCGACACGCTGCGCGATATCATGGGCCTGATGAAGGATGGCAAGCAGCGCTGGGGCGCCCAGCGATCGCTGGCTGAAATCGGCGATTCGGCACCCGGTGTGTTCGTACTGATTGATGATTCACGCCCGCATCAGGATCTTAAAGACCAGCTGGATATTCTGCTCGATCGGGTACGTCAGCCACGCTCCAGTGATTCGGATGGCGCAGGTAACTATCTGACCATTGGCACAGGGTCGCAGATTCTTCGTCATCTGGGCGTTGGCAAGATGCGTTTGCTCAGTTCGCCGTGGAAGTTTTCGGCGCTTTCCGGTTTTGACCTGGAAGTGGTTGAACGCCTTAACCCTGACGACAGCCACCCATAGACGCGGCACCAAGTCTGGCGAGTCAGCCAGACTCCTTTTTAGCAGGATTCATTTTAAGCAGGTAATGATTGATGGAACCCCTTTCTCAAGTTGAAGGCAATTTCTTTGATGTTGGTGGCCGTTACGTGATTGTGGTTGGCCGCTTCAACCACCACGTGGTCGATAGTCTGGTGGAAGGCGCGGTGGACAGCCTCGTGCGCCACGGCGTTGATAGCGAGCAGATCCAGATTGTTCATGTGCCCGGTGCCTGGGAATTGCCACTGGCGGTCAAGAAGGTGCTCAAGACGGTCAACCCGGATGCGGTGATTGCCCTGGGCGCAGTGATTCGTGGTGGCACCCCGCATTTTGAATACGTTGCCGGCGGCTGCAATACCGCGATGAACTCCCTGCAGCTTGAGTTTGATACGCCGGTCGCTAACGGTGTATTGACCGTCGAATCGATTGAACAGGCTATCGAGCGCGCCGGCACCAAGGCAGGCAATAAAGGCACGGAAGCGGCCATGGCGGCAATGGAAATGGTCTCCTTGCTACGCGCGCTCTCTCCGGAGGCCGCGCAATGACCCAACCCCGTAAACCGACTGCCGCTCAGGAAGGCCGTCATGCGGCCCGCGAGCTGGCCGTGCAGGGGCTGTATCAATGGCAGATGACCGGTAAGTCGATGACGTCGATTGAAGCCGAGTTTCGCAGCCAGACGCCGGATGAAGATCTGGAAGACCACGAGAACTGGGCCAAGGTCATGCAGATCGCCGATCAGGCACTGTTCCACGATCTGCTGCATAACACGGCACGCTTCAGGGAAGAGCTGGATCGCGATATCGCACCGCTGCTGGATCGCCGCCTGGTCGATCTGGATGCTGTCGAGCTGGCGATCCTGCGCCTGGGGGCGTACGAGCTGGCCAAGCGCCACGAGGTGCCGTACCGCGTGGTGATCAATGAAGGGGTCGAGCTGGCGAAATCCTTTGGCGCCACAGACGGCCATAAATATGTCAATGGCATTCTGGATAAACTGGCCAGCCGTCTGCGTAGTGCTGAAGTCAGCGCGCGTCGGCGCTGATTGGCGCCTGCCTGGGTGATCAAGGGGGCAAGGTGTTAGCCGAATTTGATCTGATCCAAGAGTTCTTCACAACCGCTGCAGGTCAAGGCGTTGCCTTGGGCGTGGGTGACGATGCCACCTTGCTGACGCCCACGGCCGGCCAGCAGCTGGTGGTCAGCGTGGACACGTCTGTGGTGGATGTGCATTTTCCCGCCGATGCACCGGCCCATGCAGTGGGTCATCGGGCATTGGCGGTCGCGCTTTCTGATCTGGCGGCGATGGGTGCGCAATCACGTTGGTGCCTGATGGCGCTGGCGCTTGACCAGCGCACATGGGCAGATGCCGTCACCGGTCGCGCCTGGATGCACGCCTATTCAGAGGGCTTCCTGGCGCTGTGCTCACGCCATGACACCGGCCTGGTGGGCGGCGACATTACCGCCGGTCAGCTGGCGATCAGTGTGACCGTGATGGGCGAGGTTGCCAGCGGACAGGCGCTGACCCGTCACGGTGCCCGCCCGGGGGATATCATCGCCGTCACCGGTGCCCTGGGAGGTGGAGCAGGGGGGCTTGCGCTCTGGCAACAGGGAGAGCGTGACCTGGCGCATCCTCTGATAAAGCGCTATCTGCTGCCCACGCCACGCCTGGCGGCAGGGCAGGCGCTGAGCGGAGTGGCGTCGGCAGCGCTGGATATCTCTGATGGGCTGCTGGCGGATCTGGGACATTTGCGGCGGGCGTCAGGCGTTGGCGCTGAGCTTGATGCCGATGCCCTTCCCCTGGTTGAGGGGTTGCAGGATGCGCTGGGTCAGTCAGGTGCACGGCAGGCGGCACTTAGCGGTGGCGATGACTATGAGCTGCTGGTCAGTATCCCGCCAGACCATTGGCGAGAGGCTTGCTCGACCCTGGCCCGCCTGGGCATTCCCTTGACAGCAATTGGCCAATGTGTCGACACGCCAGGGGTCAGCGGTGTAATGTCTGAATGCCAGGATGGCTGGCAACATTTTGTGGGAGAAACGCCATGAATAAAGCGCCTGCGAGCGTTTGGCGGCGCCCCACGCATTTTTTTGCCTTTGGTCTAGGCAGTGGTGTCGTGCCTTTTGCGCCAGGTACCTTTGGTACTCTGGCAGCCATTCCCTTCTACTGGCTGATGGCGGACCTGCCCTTTGGCTGGTACATGGGAATTATTGTCGTCACCTTCATCGTGGGTGTATGGCTATGTGACAAGACTTCCAGGGACCTGGGAGTTCACGATCATTCCGGCATAGTCTGGGACGAATTTGTCGGTTACTGGATTACCATGGCCGCAGTGCCCTTTTCCTGGGAGTCCGCACTCTGGGGATTTGTGGTATTTCGCATCTTCGATGTGTTCAAACCCTGGCCGATACGCTGGGCTGACCGCCGTGTGGCCGGTGGTTTTGGCATCATGATTGACGATGTAATGGCCGGTTTATATGCCTGGAGTACCATGCATTTATGGTTCTGGTTGCATTGATTGGTGTTGCCGTCCTGACGGTGTTCCCGTCAAGGCGGTGTTCCCGGGAGTGGCATCATGCGCAAGGAACGACTTGTTGTCCCCATCATAGCCTCTTTGGCGGCCCTGTGGATGGCAGCTCAGCTGCTTTCCAGTATTCTGTTCGAATACAGTCTGCGCCAGGCACTGAGTGACCTGAATGCCCGCGGTGAGTGGCGTATGCAGCGGGTGGAAAGCCACCCTGGCTGGCTGTCCTCCAACGGGCGCATCGTTATTTCGCCACTGCTGGGGCGACCCTGGCGACTGGAAGTGCCCTACCAGGCGCGTCATGGCATTTTGAGCACTGCTATTGAAGGTGATTTGCTGCCCAGGCTGGATACCCGGTTGCAGCAGGCGGTGGGAGATGTGTCAGTGCCTTTTTATCCACGTTGGCAGGGGCGTTATTACACCCTGGGCGGGCGAACCGAACTGCGCCTGGCGCTGGCGCCGTTGATTATTGAGCAAAACGGCCGTGAGCTGGATATAAGAGATGCCAGGGTACGTATTGAAGGCGTCTATGGTGATTGGCGGGTGAATGCCAGCCTGGATCAGCTCACCCTGAGCGATGGCGAAGCCGGCCTGCAGCTTGGCCCGGTCGAGCTTGAAAGTCGTTATACCTACATCGAAGATGCCTACCATTTCAATCAGCGTGACCATCTGCATATCAGTACCCTGAGTCTTGACCATCCGGAGCTTGATCTTGAGATTCAGCCTCTTGATCTACATAGCGAAATGCACCTTGATGAACGCGAGCTGAGAGTCACAGGCGAGCTTGTCATTGGTGATACCGTGTTGAAAGAGGACGCCCCGGACACGCCTATTCTGACGGGAAGAGTTGCCGCTGAACTGTCACGTATCAATGCGGATTCGGTGCGTCAGATATTTGCCAGGTTGAGCCAGGAAGCCGCCTGGGGGGATACCGCCATGCCAGTGGCAGATGGCCTGTTAACCCGCCTGGAACCGCTGATGCTGGAGGCGCTTCAGGACTCTCCTCGGCTGGATATCACTACCATAAACCTCCAAAGCCCGCTGCTGGAGATCAATGCCAGCGCAAGCGGCGCGCTGTTTTTTGATGCTCGGGATCTTCAGGAGCTGAGCCTTGTGGATGCGGACAATGAAGCCATGCAGGCGCGTTGGCGTTCCCGCCTGGACGGTGATATCACCTGGGAAGATGCGCCCTCGATAGCCGCTCTGTGGCTAGGGCTGCCGATAGGTACCCGGTCGTTGACGTTTGATCTTGTCGCTGGAAACTGGCGCGTCAACGGTCGCCCGCTGCCCGAATTCTGAAGGGAGACGCCGGGCTGGCCTGTCAGGCGCCAGCGATTTTGTTACCCCGCCTTGAAGTTTGTGATGCTCGCCCGCATTTTTTAAGCAACAACGGGCGGCGATCATGCCGCCGATTTATTGAATGGAGGGCGCATGAGCGACCAGGACTTCAATCATCCTCACGACACCGACGAACACGACCGTCATACCCGTGACCGCGATGACAGCACTGACCAGGATAATACAGGTCAGGCAAACGATGCTCCCGAGTGGCTGGCCGAAGAGGAAACGTCAGCCTATGAAGCGTCGTCATCAGAGGGCTTCCGCTCAGACGGTGAAGAAGTTAATTCACTGATTTCGGCGAGTGACGCCCTGCCAGAACGCATCTACTTGCTGCCGATTCATAACCGGCCATTTTTCCCTGCCCAGGTTCAGCCCCTGGTGATCAACCGTGAACGCTGGGAAGAGACCATGCGCCGGGTCGGCAATACGCCCCATCACACCATTGGTGTCGCCTTTGTTGGCGAGGCCGGCCTGGATGGGCTCAGTGAGGACGATTTCCCGGAGGTGGGAACCGCCGTCAAGGTCCACAAGCTGAAAAGTGAAGATGAGCAGGTGCAGTTTATTGCTCAGGGATTGCAGCGTTTCAAGATTCAGCGCTGGTTATCCCGGACACCGCCGTATCTGGTCGAGGTCAGCTACCCCAAGGAACCCGTTGATGCGGAAAATGAGGAAACCCGCGCTTACGCCATGGCGATTATTAACGGCATCAAGGAGTTGTTGCCGATCAATCCGCTCTATGGCGAAGAGTTGAAGCATTACCTCAACCGTTTCAGTCCCAATCAGCCGGGGCCATTGACGGACTTTGCCGCCGCGATTACGTCTGCCAAGGGCCCTGAGCTTCAGGACGTACTGGCTACCTTGCCGGTCAGCGAGCGGATGCAGAAAGTCTTGCCGCTGCTGCGCAAGGAGATCGACGTTGCCCAGCTGCAAAGCGAGATCAGTGAGCAGGTCAACGCCCAGATGCAGGAGCGCCAGCGGGAGTTTTTCCTGCGCGAACAGCTCAAGGTCATCCAGCGTGAGCTGGGCATT
Source organism: Halomonas sp. (assembly GCF_007625055.1). GTDB lineage: Bacteria > Pseudomonadota > Gammaproteobacteria > Pseudomonadales > Halomonadaceae > Vreelandella. Next base: position 23,833 of record NZ_VMQS01000015.1, on the reverse strand, counting down.
TCCAAGGATGACCGCGAAAACGATGTGGATACCTTTCGCGCCCGTCTGGAACACCTGACGGTGCCCGAACGGGTACAGGAGCGCATTGACGATGAGCTTAACAAGCTCAGCGTACTGGAGACCGGCTCGCCGGAATACGGCACCACGCGTAACTATCTGGATTGGCTGACCTGCCTGCCCTGGGGCGTCACCAGTGATGACAAGCTGGATCTGTCACATGCCCGTACGGTGCTGGACCGTGACCATGACGGTCTCAAGGACGTCAAGGAGCGCATTATCGAGTTTCTTGCCGAAGGTACCTTCAAGGGGGATGTCGGTGGCTCCATGGTGTTGCTGGTGGGTCCGCCGGGGGTAGGTAAAACCTCGGTTGGCCGCTCAATCGCGGAAGCCCTGGGGCGCGAGTTCTATCGCTTTTCAGTCGGCGGCATGCGCGATGAGGCTGAAATCAAGGGGCATCGGCGCACCTATATCGGCGCCATGCCGGGCAAGTTGGTGCAGGCATTCAAGGACGTCGCGGTTGAGAACCCGGTCATCATGCTGGATGAAATCGACAAGCTGGGTCAGTCCTATCAGGGCGATCCTGCGTCAGCCCTGCTGGAAGTGCTCGACCCTGAACAGAATGTGGATTTTCTGGATCATTATCTGGATGTCCGCATGGATCTCTCCAAGGTACTGTTTGTGTGTACGGCCAATACCCTGGACTCGATCCCCGGCCCCTTGCTGGACCGCATGGAGCAGATTCGGCTGTCAGGTTATATCGCAGAGGAAAAAGTTGCGATCGCCAAGCACCATCTGTGGCCCAAACTGCTCAAGCGCGACAACCTGAACAAAAAACGCATCAACCTCACCGATGCGGCACTCAGGCAGGTGATTGAAGGTTATGCCCGGGAAGCCGGTGTGCGCCAACTGGAAAAGCAGCTGCATCGGATTGTGCGCAAGGCCGCGGTCAAGCTGCTGGAGAATGACCAGCAAAGCGTCAAGGTGTCGATTAACAATCTGGAAGAGTTTCTCGGTGCACCGATTTTCCGCAAGGAAAAAGTGCTTAAAGGCGAGGGCGTGGTCACCGGGCTTGCCTGGACCTCGATGGGCGGTGCGACGCTGCCGATTGAAGCCACCAAGGTGCACAGCCTGGATCGTGGCTTCAAGCTGACCGGCAAGCTGGGCGATGTCATGCAGGAGTCAGCCAATATTGCCTATAGCTACACGCTGGGCCATCTGCAGGCGCACGGCGCTGACGCGGATTTTTTTGATTCGGCCTTTGTGCACCTCCACGTGCCTGAAGGAGCGACACCCAAGGACGGCCCGTCTGCCGGGGTGTCGATGACCACTGCCTTGCTGTCACTCGCCAGGCACCAGTCGATAAACCGTCCTCTGGCGATGACCGGCGAGCTGACACTCACCGGTCAGGTGTTACCGGTCGGCGGCATTCGTGAAAAAGTGATTGCCGCCCGGCGCAGCGATATCTTTGAGGTGATCCTGCCCGAGGCCAACCGGCGCGACTATGCCGAACTGCCGGATTACATTACCGATGGTGTTACCGTGCACTTTGCGGAGCATTATCAGGACGTTGCCGACGTTGTGTTTGGGTAGCGCCTGCACCTCACGGCCGAGTGCCGTGAGGAAACGTCAACAGACCCTAGAAAAGCCCCTGGTCGTGGCTGCTTTCCTCGCCCTTGACCTTGTCGCGCGCAATATACAGGGCGGCAATCGCGCGCGCCTCGTGAAAATCCTCGCGCAACAGCAGGGCGGGCAGCTCTTCCAGGGCGTGCGTTTCAACCATCAGGGGTTCCGGCTCGTCGCCCGGCAGGCGCTTGGGATACAGGTCGGTGGCCAGCAGAACCTGCATACGGTGGCCCATATAGTTGGGCGCCAGAGAAAGCTCAGCCAGCGGCTCGATGCAGTGGGCGCCAAAGCCGCACTCTTCCATCAACTCGCGGTTGGCAGCGGTCACCATGTCCTCTCCGGGGTCGACCAGGCCCTTGGGTAGCGAAAGGATATACTCCTCGAACCCGGCGGCATATTCACGAATCATCAGCACATGCTGGGGGTCTGGCATGGCCACTATCATGACAGCGCCCCTTTGACTGCCGGTCAGCCGTTCGAATGTGCGCTCTTCACCGTTGGAAAAACGCAGATCAAGGGACTCTACCTCGAAAAGCCGGCTACGGGTTACCTTGTGGCAAGCCAGTATCCGGGGTTTCTGCAGGTATTGGGTGTTACCTTGCTCATCTGCTGCTGATGGGTCTGGGTGTGACGCTGAAGAGGAATCAAGCGATGACATCTGCGGCCTCCGTGGCTGGTTCTGGGTTAATTGCGGTACAATAACACTGTTTTGAATTCACGTTTTGACCCGGGCAGGAGTTGACATGATCGACTGGCAGACAATAGATACCGTGCTTCTGGATATGGATGGCACCCTGCTTGACCTGCACTTTGATAGCCATTTCTGGCTTGAACATCTGCCGCGTCGCTATGTCGAGCTGCATCAGCTGGATGAAGCCTCGCAAGCGCGATTGTCGAAAGCGCAACTGATTGCACGTATCACCGACATGCGGGGCACCCTGAGCTGGTACAGCCTGGATTACTGGAGCCAGGAACTGGGAGTGGACATCATCGCCCTCAAGCGGGAGGTCCAGCACCTGATTGGCCTGCGCGGCGACGCCCTGGATTTTCTGCAATGGCTTAAAACCCGGCACCCCCGTGTCATTCTGGCCACCAATGCAGACCGCGCAAGCCTGGAACTCAAACTGCCGCTGACGGGGCTGGAAAGCTATCTGGATGCAATCGTCTCTTCCCAGGATGTGGGCGCCGCCAAGGAAGAACAGGCTTTCTGGTTTGCCCTGCAGGAGATAGAGCCCTTTGACCCAGCCCGTACCCTGTTTATTGACGATAACCCCAGGGTGCTGGAAAGTGCGCGTGAATTCGGTATCCGTTATCTGCTGGGTATCCGCGAGCCTGACAGTCAGCGCCCGGAAAAAGTGCTCAAGGAATTTGTGGCACTCGATCGTTTTGCAGACCTGATGCAGCCTTCACCAACCGCTTCGGAGTATTGCGATGAGTGATAGCGTTCGACTTGATAAATGGCTGTGGGCCGCACGATTTTTCAAGACCCGCGCCCTGGCCAAGAAAGCCATTGAAGGTGGCAAGGTTCAGTATGATGGTGCACGGGTCAAGACCAGCAAGAGTGTCGAGCTGGGAGCCCTGATTCGCGTACCTCAGGGGTGGGATATCTACGAGGTAGAAGTGCTGTCGCTGTCTGACCAGCGCCGTGGCGCGCCGGAAGCCCGCAAGCTGTACGCTGAAACCGAAGACAGCGTCCAGCGGCGTCACAAAGAGGCCGAAGCCCGCCGCCTGACCAACGAAGTGATGCAGCACCCGCTCAAGCGCCCGGATAAAAAGCAACGGCGTGATATTCAGCGTTTTCAGCGTCAGCAGGGCGAGTGACGCCCTTTCTGCTGATTGCTGGCCTTTCAATTTTCTACCGGTTGCCTCTATGCCTGACCAAATTCAACGTTTCCTGTTTGACCAAACCAATGTGCGCGGTGAGATTGTCACCCTCGAGCAGGCGTATCACGAAGTGCTCGATCGCCATGCGTATCCGCAGGCGGTTAACACCTTGCTGGGCGAACTGCTCGCGGCCGTTGGCCTGCTGACCGATACCGTCAAGCTGGATGGCACTCTGAGTATCGAAGTGCGCGGCCAGGGGGCGCTGTCATTGTTGATGGCCGAATCCAACCCCGGGGGAGAGCTGCGTGCGATTGCCCGGGTAGCCGAAGGTGCCGCCTTGCCGGACGGTGAAGCCGCTTTCCGTGAACTGGTCGGTAACGGCCAGATAGTCATCACCCTGGACCCCAGGGACGGCAATCGCTATCAGGGCATTGTGGCGCTGGACCATGAGGATCTGGCCGGGTGCCTGGAAGCCTATTTCAGTCAATCCGAACAGCTGCCCACCCGGATGTGGCTGGCGGCCGATGGCAAGCGCGCGGGTGGCCTGCTGTTGCAGCGTCTGCCCAGTGAAGCCCAGAACCAGGACGTCGATGCCTGGGAGCGCAGTGTGCACCTGGCGTCCACCATCAAGCGCGAGGAAATACTCGGGCTTGAGCAGCGCGAGGTGCTCTATCGGCTCTATCATGAAGAGACTGTCCGCGTGTTTGAACCCAAGGCACTGCGCTTTGGCTGCACCTGCTCCCGTGAGGGCATGGCCAATGCCTTGCTGAGCCTGGGGGCCGACGAGTTGCGTGATATCCTGGCCGAGCAGGGCGCCATCGACACCCAATGTCATTTCTGCCACACGGAATATCACTACACTGCGGCCGAAGTGGAAACGCTTTTGGAAGATCCGACGGCCCCGCCCCCCACCATTCACTGAAAATGTAGTCGTGGACGAATGCCATTCGGCGCTGAGTGTCTGCTGATAAGCCATTGGATAATCAGCTGACTTGGTCCTTCTGTCGAACAGTTGTTTTAACTGGGCTTCGCGCTGCAGCACAAAATGTTGTGTGCATGTTGTAGTTTAACTACAGAATCTTTGCCTTAAGCCCCCATTTTCCGGGGGCTTTCTTTTTGTCATAATGCTCGCGATTTTAGCGTACCCGACCAGGTCAAGCCGGTCGGGAATGTTTTTTGCAGGCGTCGGAGACGCCGGGTAAACGGATAAATGGCCCAAGGCCCAGGAATCGACATGACCACGACACAAGCTGCTCCTCAAGCCCACGTAAACCTGAATACTGCCGAGTTGATCGAGCGTGCCGTGGCTCGTGGTGAGGGCCGTTTGTCTGCAGACGGTGCGCTGGTAGTGAGTACCGGCGAACGTACCGGGCGCTCACCCAAGGATCGTTTTATTGTCGATGAGCCATCGACCCGCGACAGCATCGACTGGGGCAGCGTGAACCGTCCGTTTGATGCCGACAGGTTCTCCGCACTCTGGGCTCGCGTCGATGATTACCTGCAAGGCCATGATAACTTCGTCTCGGAACTGCACGTGGGCAGTGATCCTGAGCATTATCTGCCTGTCCGGGTAACCGCCGAAACGGCCTGGCACAACCTGTTTGGACGGACCATGTTCGTGCGCCCAGAGGTGTATAACCCGAATGCCAAGGATGCCTGGCAGATTTTCAACGCCCCGTATTTTGTCTGCGAGCCGGACCGCGATGGCACCAACTCCGATGGTTGCGTGATCATCAATTTTGCTGAGAAGAAGGTACTGATCGCCGGCATGCGCTATGCCGGTGAAATGAAAAAGGCCATGTTCTCGGTTCAGAACTACCTGTTGCCGGACGCAGACGTGCTGCCCATGCACTGCTCGGCCAACGTGGGTGAAGACGGTGAAACCTGCCTGTTCTTCGGGCTTTCCGGCACCGGCAAGACCACGCTGTCCGCCGATCCGGCGCGCTACCTGATTGGTGATGATGAGCACGGCTGGGGCGATGACACCGTCTTCAACATGGAAGGCGGCTGCTATGCCAAATGTATCGACCTTTCCGAGAAGAACGAGCCGGTTATCTGGAACGCCATCAAGTTCGGTACCGTGCTGGAAAACGTGGTGCTGGATGACCGCCGCGAGCCGGACTACGCCGATGACAGCCTGACCCAGAACTCCCGGGCGGCTTACCCGCTGGAGCATATTGAAAAGCGGGTGGCGGAAAACCGTGCCGGTGAGCCCAATGCCATTGTCTTCCTGACCTGTGATATGTCGGGCGTATTGCCACCCGTGTCCGTGCTGTCCAAGGAAGCGGCTGCCTATCATTTCCTGTCAGGCTACACCGCCAAGGTGGGCTCTACCGAAATGGGGTCCTCCGAAGGTCTGGCAGCGACCTTTTCAACCTGCTTCGGGGCGCCTTTCTTCCCGCGCCCGGCACGGGAGTATGCGGATCTGCTGATCAAGCGGGTCGAAAAGAAAGATGCCCAGGTTTATCTGGTCAACACCGGCTGGACTGGCGGTGCCTACGGTGAAGGTGGCTCACGCTTCTCGATTCCTACCACGCGAGCCATTATTACCGCCATTCAGTCGGGCGTTCTGCGCGATGTTGACACCCAGCAGATTGATGGGCTGAACCTGCAGGTGCCCGTAGCGGTTCCCGGCGTTGATTCCAGCCTGCTGGACCCGCGTGAAACCTGGCAGGACAAGGAAGCCTACAAGCGTCACATGAAGGAACTGGCCACCAAGTTTGTTGATAACTTCAAGAAGTTTGAAGGCGTGAATGAAGCCATCGTCCAGGCTGGCCCGCAGCTGACCTGACACAACGCCGGGCCAGCATCAGCAAAAGCGACGGTGTACGAAAAAGTGATCGTGTAGAACATCAGGTAAACAATGGTGTCTCAAAGAGGTGGTGCCCAGGCACCACCCCTTTTTTTCACACGTCTGGAGTCTTGTCCTGATGAAACGTCGTCATTTTTTGGGCCTGGCCGGGCTGACAGGCCTGACCGGAATGCTACCCGGGCTGTCGTTTGGCTTTCCGCGTGTCAAGCTGGAGGCGGACCCTGCGCTTGAACCCCTCGAGCTTACCGAAGCCCAGTGGCGTGAACGACTTTCCGACAAAGCCTTTTACGTGCTACGTCAACACGGCACAGAGGAACCCTTTTCTAGCCCTCTGGATGCAGAGTGGCGTGAGGGTGAATACCGCTGTGCCGGCTGTGATCTGCTGCTGTTCACCAGCGATATGAAATATGATTCCGGTACCGGCTGGCCCAGCTACTTCGAGCACGTGGAGGGGCATATGCTCAGCCAGCTCGACTTTGCCATGGTCTGGCCACGGGTGGAATACCATTGCGCCCGTTGCGGGGGGCACCAGGGGCATGTATTTGATGATGGCCCAGAGCCCACCGGGCTACGCTGGTGCAATAATGGCGCCGCCTTGCGTTTTGTCCCGGCCTGAGGCGTCCTGGCGCTGATTGTGATACCTTGATGGCTTTATCAAGGCTGCATGAGATTGTTGCTATCTATGGATGTCAATCAGCGTATTCTTACCCGGCTCGCGGATGAGCTCGGTGTTCGCCCCCAGCAGGTATCGGCTACCGTCGCCCTCCTGGATGAGGGGGCAACGGTTCCGTTTATCGCGCGTTATCGCAAGGAAGTGACCGGTGCGCTGGATGATACCCAGCTGCGCCAACTGGATGAGCGCCTGCGTTATCTGCGCGAACTGGAAGAACGCCGTGCCGGCGTGGTGGCGGCCATTGATGAACAGGGCAAGTTGACGCCTGAACTGTCCCGCCAGCTGGAGGCAGCCGATACCAAACAGCGCCTGGAAGATCTTTACCTGCCCTTCAAGAAAAAGCGTCGTACCAAGGCGCAGATTGCGCGTGAGGCCGGGTTGGAGCCATTGGCGGACGCACTGCTGGGCAACCCGTCACTGACGCCGGAACACGAAGCCCACGCCTATCTGCGTCCGGCCGACGGTGACATTGGCGCTATTGAAGATCCCAAGGCCGCCCTGGACGGTGCCAAACAGATCCTGATGGAGCGTTTTGCGGAAGACCCTGAGCTGGTCGGTCAGCTGCGCGAGCGGCTCTGGCAGGAAGGCGAGCTGAGCGCCAGGGTGCTTGACGGCAAACAGCAGGAAGGCGCCAAGTTCTCTGACTACTTCGAACATGATGAAAAACTTGCCAAGGTGCCGTCACACCGCGCCTTGGCGATGTTCCGTGGCCGCAATGAAGGCGTGCTGGGGCTGGCGATCCGTCTACCGGGTGAAGAGGATGCGCCGGTACATCCGGCGCAGGTTGTCATTGCCCGCCAGGTGGGCGTGCGTGATGAAGGACGCCCGGCGGATAAGTGGTTGAATGAAGTGGTGCGCTGGACGTGGCGGGTCAAGCTCTACACCGCCCTTGAAACCGAACTGCTTGGCCGCCTGCGTGAACAGGCCGAACTGACCGCCATCGAGGTATTTGCGGCCAATCTCAAGGATCTGTTGCTGGCCGCTCCGGCCGGGCAGCAAGTGACCCTGGCAATCGACCCTGGCCTGAGAACCGGCTGCAAGGTAGCGGTGGTGGATGCCACCGGCCAGTTTGTCGACCAGGCCACGATCTACCCTCACGCCCCACAGAAACAATGGGACAAGGCGCTGGCGGAACTTGCCCGTCTGGTAAAACAGCACGGCGTCGCACTGATTGCAGTGGGCAACGGCACTGCCAGCCGTGAGACTGACAGGCTGGCTGCTGAACTGGTCAAGCGCATGGCCCCTGAGCATCGTCTGCGCAAGGTCATGGTGTCTGAGGCCGGCGCCTCGGTATATTCCGCCTCGGAATACGCTTCCCGCGAGCTGCCGGATCTGGATGTTACGGTGCGCGGCGCCGTGTCCATTGCACGCCGTTTGCAGGACCCGCTGGCCGAGCTGGTCAAGATCGAACCCAAATCGATTGGGGTGGGCCAATACCAGCATGATGTTTCCCAGCTTCAGCTGTCCAGGTCCCTTGAGGCGGTGATTGAAGACTGTGTCAATGCGGTAGGCGTTGATCTGAATACAGCCTCCAGCGCCTTGCTGTCGCGGGTTGCCGGCCTGTCATCCACCCTGGCGGAAAACATCGTTGCCCAACGCAATGCCAAAGGCGCGTTCAATAGCCGCAAGGAGCTGTTGGACGTCAGCCGCCTGGGACCCAGGACGTTCGAGCAGTGCGCGGGCTTTCTGCGTATCAATAATGCCGCGAACCCGCTGGATGCCAGCGCCGTTCACCCTGAAGCCTATCGCCTGGTCGAGCAGATCGCCAGGCATCAGAACCGTGATGTAAAAGGTCTGATTGGCGACAGTGCCACCCTCAAAGCACTCAAGCCCGCCGACTTTGCCGATGAGCGCTTTGGGGTATACACGGTGACCGATATCATTGCCGAGCTGGATAAGCCTGGCCGGGACCCGCGCCCTGAGTTCAAGGCAGCCGAGTTTCGCGAGGGGGTCGAAACCCTGCAAGACCTTGCGCTGGGCATGGTGCTGGAAGGCACCGTTACCAACGTGACGCATTTTGGGGCCTTTGTGGATATCGGTGTTCACCAGGATGGTCTGGTACACATATCCGCGCTTTCTGAGCGTTTTATTGATGATCCGCGCAGTGTGGTCAAGGCGGGCGATATTGTGAGCGTCAAGGTCATGAGCGTGGATATACCGCGCAAGCGGGTAGGGCTCTCCATGCGTCTGGATGATCAGCCTGAACAGGCCTCCAGCGAGGCAGGTCTTGGCCCCACACAAGGCCACAGCCGGCCTGCCAACGAGCGTAGCCAGCGCAAAGCCGCCAAGGCAACCCCGGAGCCGGCCGCCGTCGGCGCACTGGGCGCCGCCCTCCTGAAAGCGCGCCAGGACAGCTAACGCCTCGAGGTATTGTCGATCATCATGAATATCGATAGCGTAATTCTATTGTCAGATTGCCTTGATTGTTGGCGTCATGGCGCCATATCCTGCGCTTCTGCGTCGCCTGGGCGACATATAAAACGCGTTTATCCGTCAAATGCTGGCGGACCAGACACAAGGAGTGTTCACTTTGTCTGAACCACTCACAGAGACAGCATTTTCTGCGCCATCAACCTTGCAGGACAGGGTGGATCATCTCATGCCGGTGGCCAAAGCGGGCCGTCTGGGCCGCCTGCGGCGCGGCATTGAAAAAGAAGGCTTGCGGGTAGACGCCACGGGTCAGGTGGCGCAGACGCCGCACCCCTATGCCTTAGGTTCCAAGCTGACCCATCCGCACATCACCACGGATTACTCCGAGGCTCTGCTGGAGTTCATTACGCCAGTGACCTCGCAGCCTCGCGATGCACTGGCGTTTCTGAGTGACCTGCAGACCTTCACCTACCATGCGCTGGATAATGAGTGGATCTGGCCGGGTAGCATGCCCGCGCGTCTGGACGGTAACGATAGCATTCCGATTGCCGACTACGGCACCTCCAACATCGGTACCATGAAGACGGTCTATCGCAGGGGCCTGGATGTGCGCTACGGCCGCATCATGCAGGCCATTGCCGGCGTACACTATAATGTGTCGCTGCCGGACAGCATGTGGCAGGCGTTGCAGGCGCTGGAAGGTGAAGAGCAGACGGCGTTCAACGAATTCCGCTCAACGCGCTACTTTGCCCTGATTCGCAACTTCCGGCGTCACAGCTGGTTGCTGCTCTATCTGTTCGGTGCCTCTCCGGCCATTGATAAAAGTTTCCTGCCCAGTGGAAAATCGCCGCAAAAACTCCAGGCGCTGGATGATGAAACCGACTATGCGCCTTACGCAACCACGCTGCGCATGTCGGATCTCGGTTACCAGAACAAGGTGCAGGAGCAGCTCAAGATCTGTTTCAACTCACTGGGCAACTACGTGAATACCCTGCGCCATGCCATCTCTTCAAGCTGGCCTGACTATGAAAAGCTGGGGGTCAATATAGACGGCGACTGGCAGCAGCTGAATGCCAATATCCTGCAGATCGAGAACGAATATTACAGTGATATTCGCCCCAAGCGAGTGACCAGACATAATGAAACCCCCAGCCAGGCGCTGGAAGCGCGTGGCGTTGAGTATATTGAAGTGCGCTGCCTGGACCTGAACCCGTTTGATCCTCTGGGTATTACCGAGCCTCAGATCCGCTTTGTGGACACCTTCCTGCTGTGGTGTCTGCTCAGCGAAAGCCCCTGGATCAGCGATGAGGAATGTGATCGCCTGGACGATAATCGTCGTCTGGTCGTGGCCCGCGGCCGCGACCCGGCGCTGACCCTGACGCGCCAGGGGGAAGCGGTCAGCGTCGCCGAGTGGGGTGAGCAGATATGTGCCGAGATGATAACGGTTGCCGGCCTGCTGGATGCCATGGAAGAGAACACACCGCACGCCGATGCGGTCTCCGCGCTGTCGCCTGCCTTGAAGCACCCTGACCTCACGCCCTCTGCCCAGCTGCTTGCCACACTGCATGACCAGAAGGTGTCACTGAGCGAGCTGATGCTGACACTGGCAAAGCAGCAAGGCGAGACCCTGCAGCAGCAGCCGATGCTGCGTTCCCGGCATGCCCTGCTGGATCAGTTGGTGGAAACCTCGCATCAGCAGCAGCACGATATCGAGGAAGCCGATCAGGTCAGCTTCGACGAATTCCTGGAAAGCTATTTTGCCCAGGCGCGGGAGTCCCGTCTGGCAGCCTTATCCACGGCCGGAGGGCTCTCATAATGCTGTTAACGACGCGCAGCGTGGCGTTGGCAGGGCTTGCTTTCTGCGCCCTGATGATGGCCGTGGCATTGGCACTGCAATATATTGCCGGTTTGGCCCCCTGCCCGCTGTGCGTATTTCAGCGCGTGGGGGTGCTGGCCACCGCCGCGGTGTTACTGGTGGCCGTGGTACATAACCCGTCGGGCCGATGGGGGAGGGCATTCTATGGCCTCTTGAGCCTGCTGACAGTGGCAGGCGGTGCCTCTGTTGCCGGGCGTCATATCTGGCTGCAGTCACTGCCCGAGGATAAAGTGCCCACCTGTGGGCCCGACCTCAGCTACATGATGGACATGCTGCCCCTTCAGGAAGTGGTGAACCGTGTGCTGTCCGGCTCGGGGGAGTGTGCAGAAATTGATTTCATGCTGCTGGGGCTGTCACTACCCGCCTGGACACTGGTGGGCTTTCTGATATTGGCGCTGATCCCGCTCCGGCTGCTGTGGCTATCTTTTGCCGCTTCGCGAGGTTGACACCGGCAGCCGTAAAGGAGAGGCTTGGTTATTATTAACTGTGTGTAACAGAGTTGTTTTCTGATGGCGTCATCCGGGCCGGTCATTGCGTGTATGGCATCTGATTCAGCCTGATCTGCCAGGGGTGATCCATCTATTTGGCCTGATAACAGGGAGATGGCCCTCATGCTTGAAGACTGTAAAAATGCCCAGGAGCGCTGGGGTGGCGTCCACGCTTTGATTGATCGCTGGCTCCAGCAACGCAAGGCGCTGCTGGTCAGTTTCATGGCATTGCAGCAGGCCTGCGATGCCGAGCTTGAAAGCGTGAACAAAGCCCAGGTGGACAGTTTCAGCGAACTGCTGATGGATTACATCAGCGCCGGACACTTTGAGGTGTATCCCCAGCTGGCTGACGAAGCCAAGGCCTTTGGGGACGACGCCGCGCTGGCGCTGGCCGCCAGTTTGCTGGAACGCCTGGAAATGTCCACGGAAATGACCCTTGAGTTCGATAATGACTATGCCACGCCGGTTCGCTGCCAGCAGAATCTTGTCCGTTTGCCGGCCTGGATTGATCGTCTGTCAAAAGGGCTTGCCGAACGCTTTGCGCTTGAAGATCAGCTGATCGCGAAACTGCATGCGGCGCACAGCCCCGAACAGGCCAAAGCCCCGGCCTGATCCGGGCGCTGCTGCCTCTTTCCTGTCATTATCGAGCACTGGCAGTGCCCTGAAAGGCGCCGGCCAGTGCTTTTGCATGCCTGAGCCGTAACAGCGGCTCATAAACGACAGGAAAACTGCCTGGCGCTGGCATAACTAGCCGCAGGTCTGATTGAGTTTTTGTTGCGCTGCGCATACCATCGGCTCGTCCTGAGTGGTGTCGTGGGTGGCAAAAGGCGCTCTTGTCGGCATTCCGCTCTTGGTCGTATCAAGGCCAATTAACCAAGGAGTCATGATGAAAGATCCCGTTCGTATTGCGATTACCGGCGGCGCCGGTCAGATCAGCTATTCACTTATTTTCCGTATTGCTGCTGGCGACATGCTGGGCAAGGACCAGCCGGTGATTCTCCAGCTGCTGGAAATTCCCCAGGCCCTTGACGCCCTGAATGGCGTGGTGATGGAAGTCAACGACTGTGCTTTCCCGCTGGTACAGGATATCGTTGCCACGGATGACCCGAACGTTGCCTTCAAAGACGCCGACTTTGCGCTGCTGGTAGGTGCACGTCCGCGTGGGCCGGGCATGGAGCGTAAGGATCTGCTGGAAGCCAACGCCGCCATTTTCTCGGTGCAGGGCAAGGCGCTGAACGACCATGCAAGCCGTGATGTACGTGTGCTGGTGGTCGGTAACCCGGCCAACACCAACGCCCTGATTGCATCCTGCAATGCGCCGGATCTGGATGCAGGCCAGTTCACTGCCATGACGCGTCTTGATCATAACCGTGCACTGACCCAGCTGGCTCAGAAAACCGGCAAGCATGTGACCGATGTTGAGGGCATGATTATCTGGGGGAACCACAGTGCTACCCAGTATCCGGATCTTGCCCAGTGCACGGTCGACGGCAAGGCTGCCTTTGATCTGGTTGAGCGCGACTGGTACGAAAACGACTTTATTCCGACCGTCCAGCAGCGTGGCGCAGCCATCATCAAGGCACGTGGTGCATCCTCTGCAGCATCTGCGGCGTCTTCCGCCATTGATCACATGCACGATTGGGCGCTGGGCAGCAAGGGCATTGTCAGCATGGCGATCCCGTCGGATGGCAGCTACGGCATCGAGGAAGGCATCATCTATTCCTACCCGGTGCGTTGCCACGCTGGCAAGTACGAAATCGTCCAGGGCTTTGAGCTGGATGCCTTCAGCAAAGAAAAGATGGCCGCGACCGAAAAAGAACTGCGCGAAGAGCGTGCCGCCGTCGAACATCTGCTTGGCTAAGCATGTTTTATGGAGCGCCTGACAAAGCGCTCGATAGACGCAAAACCCCGCAAGCTGAGGCCTGCGGGGTTTTTATTGTGCTAACCACTCACGAATCATGACTCAATCGCGCAGGCTCATGATTCGCCACTGACGCTGTTCGGCGATTTCGCGCAGGGTGTCGTCGGGGTCGACCGCGACAGGGTGATCCACCTGCTCCAGGAGCGGCAGGTCATTATGAGAATCGCTATAGAACCAGGCGCCGTCGAGGGTCATTTCCTGGTGTTCCAGCCATTGCTCAAGCCGCGCGACCTTGCCCTCCCGAAAGCTGGGAATACCGTCGACCTTGCCGGTGTAGCGCCCATCAACCATTTCCGGCTGCACGGCAATCAGGTGATCAATGCCCAGCCGTTCAGCAATCGGGCCGGTGATGAACTGATTGGTGGCGGTGATGATCAAGAGGGTATGGCCGCGCGTGCGGTGGCGGGCAATCAGCTCCTCGGCCTTGGGCAGGATGTGCGGTTCAATCTTGCTGACCATGAACTGCTGATGCCAGGCGGCAAGCTGCTCGGGGCTGTTCTCGGCCAGCGGTTTCAACGCTACTTCCAGGAAGGCATCGATATCCAGAGTGCCCGCATTATAGTCCGCCATGAAGCGTTCATTGGCGGCTTGGTAAGCCACGGCATCGACCGCGCCCTGCTCGAGCAGGAATTCGCCCCAGGCATGGTCGCTGTCGGTAGATAGCAAGGTGTTGTCCAGATCGAAAATGGCCAGACTCACAGCATTCCCCTTAATGGTATCTTGGTCATCAAATATCACGACTGACAGGGCGATGAATTATCGCAGAGTCCCCCCGGTTTAACCACTTGGCGTTATATTGTATTGATACGCTTGTCTTGCTTGTGGAAAAATGGGGGTAACTGAAAATTTACTAAGGTGACGTCCGTGATCGACGCAGACGGCTTTCGCCCCAACGTTGGCATTATTATTGCGAACGCTCAGGGGCAACTGCTTTGGGCGCGTCGTGTAGGGCAGAACGCGTGGCAATTCCCTCAGGGAGGCATCAAGTCAAGTGAAACGCCCCATCAGGCGCTCTTTCGTGAGTTGCATGAGGAAATTGGCCTGACCGCCAATGACGTTGATATTGTTGCCTGCACCCGAGGGTGGCTGCGCTATCGCCTACCACGTCGCATGATTAGAACCCATGCCAGGCCGGTGTGCATCGGCCAGAAACAGAAGTGGTTTTTACTGCAGATTCGCTGTCAGGAAAGCCAGATTTGCATGACAGCGACCCCCAAGCCTGAATTCGACGGTTGGCGCTGGGTCAGTTATTGGTACCCGCTCGGGCAGGTGGTGCCGTTCAAGCGGGAAGTCTATCGCCGCGCATTGCGAGAACTTTCACCACGTCTTCAGCGCATTGCCCTGGAAGGCGATTCAGCGCTGACAGAGTCGTCAGCTACAGGCCAGGCGCCATCAAGCGACGGTTCTTCAAGGTCAGGTGAACCCTAATTTTCCTCAGCGAGGCCAATATCAGTGAAAAGTAAAACGTCCATGCTCGAGGTGCTGCGCCGCGTCATTCAGGAGGTGAATGGCGCCCGCAATCTGGATGCGGCGCTGGCGACCATGGTGCGCCGGATCCGCAAGGCCATGCATACTGATGTGTGCTCGTTTTATCTTTACGATCAGGAGCTCGAATCACTCATCCTGATGGAGACCATTGGTCTTCGCACCCAGGCGGTCGGCCGGGTGGTCCTGCCCGTGGGGGAGGGCCTGGTGGGCATGGTGGCCAAACGCAGTGAGCCTCTCAATCTGGAGGATGCGCAGTTGCATCCTCACTTTCGCTATTTTGAATCCACCGGCGAGGAGCGTTACTCAAGCTTTCTGGGCGTTCCTATCATTCATCAGCGCCAGATGCTTGGCGTACTGGTGGTGCAGCAGGCAGAAAAGCGCCGCTATGACGATGAGGATGAAGCTTTTCTGGTCACCATGGCAGCGCAGCTGGCGGGTGTATTGGCGCATGCCCTGGCCACCGGTAACTTTACGCGTCCGTCGCTGGCAGGCAGTCAGGCAACCTTCAAGGGGGTGGCCGCATCACCGGGTATCGGTATGGGCGAGGCGGTGGTCATCTCGCCTCCGGCCGACCTCAACAGTGTGCCAGACCTGGTGCCCAGCGATATGGACTATGAGGTGGCCCGTCTCAAGGAAGCGGTCAGCAGGACCCGCGACGAAATTCGTGCGGCGGCAGAACGTCTGGTCAATCGTATTTCAGCCCAGGAACTGGCGCTGTTTGATGTCTACCAGCAGATGCTGGGTGAAGCCGCCCTGACCGAGGAAGTGGAAAAGCGCATCCGTGAGGGCCAGTGGGCGCCAGGCGCTCTGGCGGATGTGGTGCGCCGACATGTGCAGTACCTGGAGCGCGTTGATGACAACTATCTGCGCGAACGCGCGGCGGATATTCGTGATCTTGGCCGCCGGGTACTGGCGCACCTGCAGGAGGATACGCCTTCCACACCGGATACCTATCCGGAAAACGCCATTCTGGTCGGTGACGAAATCAGCGTGGCCATGCTGGGTGAGGTGCCGCGAGAGCGTCTCAAAGGCCTGGTGTCGGTGCGCGGTTCAAGCACTTCCCACGTGGCGATTATTGCCCGGGCCATGGGGATACCCACGGTGCTGGGAATGGTTGATCTGCCGTTGCCACGCCTGTCCGGCGCTCCTGTGGTGCTGGACGGTCATCGCGGGCGCCTGTTCGTCCGCCCCGGCCCTGAGCTGAACGCTCATTACACCACCCTGATTGAAGAAGAAAAGGCCCTGACGGCCCTGTTGGAGCACGAGCAGGACCTGCCCAGCCAGACACCGGACGGCTACAAGGTGCCGCTGATGGTCAATACCGGCCTGACCGTGGATGTGGTGGCCTTGCTGAAAAGCCGTATCAGCGGGGTGGGCCTGTACCGTACCGAAGTACCCTTCATGATTACCGAGCGCTTTCCCGGTGAAAAGGAGCAGACCCGGCTGTATCGGGATCAGCTGGAAAGTTTTTCGCCCTTGCCCGTCATCATGCGGACCCTGGATATCGGCGGTGACAAGGACTTGCCCTACTTTCCGATCGAGGAAGCCAACCCCTTCCTGGGCTGGCGGGGCATGCGGGTGACGCTGGATCATCCGGAAGTGCTGATGGTGCAGCTGCGTGCCATGCTCAAGGCATCCCAGGGGCTGGACAATCTGTATGTGCTCTTCCCGATGATCACCAATGTGGAAGAAGTGGATGAAGCCTTGCGCCTGATGGAAAGGGCGATCGAGGAGCTGGGAGAAGAAGGCATTGCCGTTGAGCGGCCCAAGGTCGGCGTCATGATTGAAGTGCCGGCGGCGATCTATCAGATGGATGCCCTGGCCAAGCGGGTGGATTTCTTTTCAGTGGGCAGTAATGACCTGACCCAGTACCTGCTGGCAGTCGACAGGAATAACCCCCGGGTGGCCAGCCTTTATGATGCCCTGCATCCTGCTCTTCTGGGGGCGCTGCTGGAACTGTCCCAGGATGCCAGACGGCTGGACAAGCCGATTTCACTCTGTGGCGAGCTGGCGGGAGACCCGGCAGGGGCCTTACTCCTGATGGCCATGGGCTTTAACAGCCTCTCCATGAATGCCCCCAATTTGCCCAAGGTGCGTGCGGCCATTCGCAGGGTCACCCTGGTGGATGCGCAACAGCTCCTTGATGAGGTCATGCAGCTGGACACGCCGGCGCAGGTACATGCGCATCTGGATGCACGCATGGATGACTGGGAGCTCGCGCATCTGATGCCGCCAAAGTCCTGTGCTTAAGCCCTGTGTTTAAGTTCTGCGCCTAAGTCGTGTGTCCACGTTCCGGGCGCTTCAGGCCCAGGCGGTCTCCAGGGTGAGACTGATGTCTCCGCGCGGCACACCCATGGGGCCAAAACTCTGTTCTGTGATGCTGATGGAGCCCCCTTGATGAGCTGTCAGCCAGGTGGTTGCCCGCGTGCCGTAGCTTTCGCCCACAATAAAGGCGGCTGACAGCTTTTTCTCCAGCGCCGGTGCGATACCGGTATCAGGAACGGCGTCTGACGGGGCTTCCCGGCGTTGCTGAATAGCCCTCAAAGCATGGTGGGGCCAATCCGCCGAGGGTGTTTGCCTGTCAGCCAGCATGGCCTCCCTGAGGTCAACTGCTTTGGGCCAGGGGGTGTCCAGGTTGGCATTGGACACTACGTGAAGGCCTTCACTGACGCGGCCAAGGGTGATGTTTTCGCGCCCGCGATGCATGTGCCACAGGGTGTGGGGCGTGGCGACCAGCAGGTTGAAGCCGGCATGCTGGTGGGCTTCATTATGGAGTTGTTGCAGCCAGTCTTCGAGGTTGGGGCAGGTCAGGGCCTGGTGGACCAGTTCTCCCCGGCTGGGCGTGCCCGGGGGCGTGATCAGGTCAGGGTCGCGAACATTGGTGAGCGTTGCCACTCGCCCGGTAAGCCGGTTGACCGCCAGCCAGGAACCTCCGGCCTGAAGGTCCCTGCCGCCGACAATGGGGGCATCTTTCCAGTCATGCAGTGCCTGGGTCGGGCGGTCGTGAAATTCATCGCGATTGCCAATAAGCCGGAGCGGCGTCAGGGTCTGGGGTTGCCAGTCAAAGGCAAGAAGGCACATGCTTGGCTTCCTGAGGGGTGTCTGTGTCGGTGGATACGTTAGCTGTCTGAATCAATTAACGTTTTAAACGATCCAGAAAATGATCAACAGCGTTGACAGCCAACCGTAAAGGGACGGCCATGCAGTAGAGCCTCATGACATCTGTGCATGTGCCACGTAAACTGGCGATCCCGGAATGACCACTGGGCAATCATGCTGTATTGAGCATATAACTGTAAACAGGCACCCAGCCAACAGGACGGCCTGATGACTGATTCGTATCGCAAGGAGCACTTCTGGCGCAGCCTCATCTGGCCCATCCTGTGGCCCTGCCTGCTGGTGCAGCTGGCATTGGTGCTGTTGTGCCTTCTGGTCGCCACCATGCCGGTGAGCGGCAGCTACCCGGAAACGTCGTGGTGGCCCTTGTTGGCCATCATGACGCTTCTGCTGCTTGGCACTGGGCTGAACCTGGGTGCCTTTGGCGTGCTGCTCCGCGCCAGGGTGAATCGCAGTGAGCAGGCGCTGGAACAGAGCATCGGTGAACTGGAACAGCACCTTGGAGCGCTTGGCACACAGGATAAGCACGCCGGTTCTGTTATTGGGGTCGACGATAATAGCGGGCAGCGTGCCCCCCTGATTGAGCGGCTGGGAAAAGCCAATGAGCAGTTGGCGGCGATGCGCCATGCTGGCGACAAGGTGCTGGCCGAAAGTGTTCTGCCCGAGGTGGATGCCCGCGACACCTTACTGGATGATCTGGCTCAGACGCGACAGCAGATGAACCAGCTGCAGCTGGGGCGTGACCGGGCCAGGGAAGAATCGCGCCTGAAGTCCGGCTATCTGAACCTGCTGCGCCGCGAGACCAGCCTGCTTTTCAAGTATGTTGATCACTGGTCTGCCAATCTGCCGGCCGGAAGCGTAGAGGGAGTGAATGAGTTCAAGGAACGTCTGGCCGATATTCGCGCCTTGCTGGGCAACCTTGTTGACGAATCAGTGGCCGAGGCCGATGCCCAGCAGGACATGCCGGCTCAGCCAGCCAGGGTGCTGGTGGTGGATGACGGTCCGGTCAACCTGATGCTGGCCAAGCGGGTGCTCGAAAAGCAGGGCCTTGAGGTCACCGCCGTGGATAGCGGTGAGAAAGCCCTGACCTGCCAGCAGCGCCAGCATTTTGACCTGGTGTTCATGGATATTTTCATGCCGGAGATGGACGGCCTGGAAACCAGTCGGCAGTGGCGCAGGTACGAGCAGGCGCAGCACATCAAAGGCAGTATTCTGGTGGCGCTGACGGCCAACGTTGACGGAGCCGGCCGCGAGCGTTGCCTGCAGGCGGGCATGAACGACCTGCTTGCCAAACCCTATCAGCCTGAAAGCCTGATCAACCGGGTGATGACCTGGTTTCCTGATGAGCATTTTCCAGATCAACCTTACGAGGCGTTCACGCCATGACGGTGATAGTGACGTTTGCAGTCTATCTGCTGTTGGGCGCCGTTGCGGGCACCATGGCCGGGCTCTTTGGGGTCGGCGGTGGCCTGATCATTGTACCGGTGCTGGCCCTGGCCTTTGAGTGGCAAGGCATTGCCCCTGAGGTGCTGATGCACCTGGCGATTGGTACCTCGCTGGCCACTATTGTGATCACGGGGGCGTCGTCTGCGTATGGTCATTTCCGCAAGGGCAGTGTCGACAAACCCTGGTTCATGGCCTTGCTGCCTGGCCTGATGCTGGGGGCGATTGCCGGTGTTTTCGTCGCTGACAACCTGTCCGGCACCTTGCTGGGCACCCTGTTTGGGGTCTTTGTCCTGCTGGTGGCGCTCAAGATGATGATGGGGCTGTCGCCCAAACCGGGCAGCCAGGCGCCGGGCAAACGGGTGATGGTGGCTGCAGGAACCGTCATTGGCGCCATTTCAGCCCTGTTCGGGATTGGCGGCGGTACCCTGACCGTACCCTGGCTATCACGCTGCGGCGCCAATATGACCCAGGCGGTGGGGACCTCCGCAGCCTGCGGGTTGCCGATTGCCGTGTTTGGCGCACTGACCTTTATTGTCGTGGGCTGGGGGCACCCTTTGCTGCCTGCGGCGACAACCGGTTTTGTCATGTGGCCTGCCTTTGTGGGGATTGTCGTGGCCAGCGTTCCTTTTGCCCGCCTGGGGGTCCGGCTGGCGCATGTTCTCCCCGCGCATGTGCTGCGTTACGCCTTTGCGACCCTGCTGACCCTGGTCGGGTTACGTTTCATTCTTGGTTAATGGCCTTAGGGAAGAACTATGATTGCTTATCCGGAAATTGACCCCGTTGCCATTGCCGTTGGCCCCCTTCAGGTTCACTGGTACGGGCTGATGTATGTGGTGGGCTTTGTGGCCGCCTGGTGGTTGGGCAGCCTGCGCGCAGCGCGCATTGGCCTCAACCGTGATGATATCGGTGACCTGCTGTTCTATGCGGCCATCGGGGTCGTGGCCGGTGGGCGCCTGGGCTATGCGCTGTTTTATGGCCTTGAGCAATGGCTTGCCGATCCGCTGTGGGTGTTCCGCGTCTGGGATGGCGGCATGAGCTTCCATGGCGGACTTTTGGGGGTACTGCTGGCCGCCTGGCTGTATGCCCGCAAGAAGCAGCTGGCCTTTCTGACCCTGGCCGATTTTATTGCCCCCCTGGTGCCCATCGGGCTGGGGGCGGGCCGAATCGGCAATTTCATCAATCATGAATTGCCCGGCCGAGTGACCAGCCTGCCCTGGGGCATGCCATTTCCCGGCATGGGCCCGGAACCCAGGCATCCTTCAGCGCTTTATGAGGCGCTGCTGGAAGGCGTTGTGCTGTTTGCGCTGCTGTGGTGGTTATCGGCCAGGCCGCAAAGCCGTGGCCTGGTGTCGGGCGCTTTTCTGGTCGGTTATGGCCTGTTCCGCTTCATGGTTGAATTTGTGCGGATGCCCGACCCGCACATCGGCTACCTGGCCTTCGGCTGGTTCACCATGGGCATGCTGCTGACCCTGCCGATGATAGCGCTAGGCCTGATATTGATGATCTGGTCGCAACGCCAGGCGGTCGATGGTGCTGGTAAGGAGTGAGCGGTAAATAGTTGGAGTGGCAGCGGGCGTTTTCGCTGGTATAGAATGTTTTAACAAATGCTTTTAATCTGGATTCCCTGTGACTGATGTAACGCCGACTTCGCAACAAGCGCTTGAGCAGCCGTATCTGGACCTGATGCGCCATGTCCTTGAACAGGGCGTTGACCGCGACGACAGGACCGGCACCGGTACCCGCTCCGTGTTCGGGCACCAGATGCGTTTTGATCTTTCGCGTGGCTTTCCGCTGCTGACCACCAAGAAACTCCATTTGCGCTCGATCATTCACGAGCTTTTATGGTTTCTGCGCGGGGAAACCAATATTGCCTACCTGCAGGAAAACGGCGTGCGTATCTGGGATGAATGGGCCGATGCCGAGGGTAATCTCGGGCCCGTCTACGGCTATCAGTGGCGCAGCTGGCCGCGCCCGGAAGGTGGCAGCGTTGACCAGATCAGCCAGCTGGTCGAGCAGATCAGGACCAACCCCATGTCGCGGCGCCTGATTGTCTCAGCCTGGAACCCGGCGCAGGTGGAGGCGATGCAGTTGCCGCCCTGTCACTGTCTGTTCCAGTTCTATGTGGCCAACGGCCGGCTTTCCTGCCAGCTGTATCAGCGCAGTGCCGATATCTTTCTGGGTGTGCCTTTCAACATCGCCAGCTATGCGCTGCTGCTCAGCATGGTGGCCCAGGTGACGGGCCTGAAAGCAGGGGAGTTCATCCACACCCTGGGCGATGCACATCTCTACGCGAATCACTTTGAGCAGGCCCGTGAGCAGTTGACCCGCCAGCCCCATGAGCCGCCGCAGTTGCGGCTTAACCCGCAGGTTGATGATCTGTTCGCGTTTGCATTTGATGATATTGTCATCGATGCCTACGAGGCCCATCCCCATATCAAGGCGCAGGTAGCCGTATGAACACTGTTGAAACGTCATCATCGGCACATGGCGAGCCGCTGGTGCCCGTGGCCATGATTGTTGCCATGGCACAGAACCGGGTGATCGGGGTCGAGGGCCAGCTGCCCTGGTACCTGCCGGAGGACCTGAAGTTCTTCAAGCGAACCACCCAGGCCAAACCCCTGGTGATGGGGCGTAAGACCTTTGCATCGATCGGCAAGCCGTTACCCAACCGGCTGAACATTGTGGTGACCCGTGATACCCAGTGGTCGCATCCTGGCGTGCGTGTCTGCCATAGCCTGCAGGATGCCCTGGCACTGGCGGACCAGCAGGCGACGATTGAAGCGGCGGAAGAGGTGATGGTCATGGGCGGCGGCGAGATCTATGCGCAAGCGCTGGACGTGGCTCAGCGCCTGTACATTACCGAAGTCAAGGTCGAGGTGGAGGGCGATACCCGTTTTCCCGCCCTGGCAGACAGCCAGTGGCAGGAAAGCCAGCGGGTAGCCGGTACCCCACAGCCGGGCCAGCCGGACTACGATTTTGTGATCTATGAACGCCGTGCACCCGCATCGACGGATGCCATAGGCACAGGCCAGGGAGACTGACATGTCGGCCAGCGTGAAGCAGCTATTGGATGATCTGGAAATCCGGCTTGAAAAGGCGCAACAGACCATTGCCGCCCTGGAAGCGCACAACCGCCAGTTGACACGTCAGCTGGCGGGCCATGCGCCGGCCCAGCCGCCGCTGGACACCCCGGCACCCGAGCTGCCTGCCACCCCCACGCCGCCGCCTGCTGCCACGCCAACACCGCCCAGCCCCCATCAGTTACTCGAGCAGTGGTACCAGCGCTACCCGCAGGCGTTCTCCAGGGGCCGCACCCGGCCGCTCAAGGTGGGTATCCACCAGGATCTCGCGGAACGGGAAGCCGTCTGGTCGAACAAGTTGATCCGCCGTGCATTGGCCAACTACGTCAATCTGCCGCGTTACGTCAAGGCGATGCAGGAAGGGGTCGAGCGGGTCGACCTGGAGGGAAATCCGGCCGGTGTGGTGGATGCCCAGGCCGCCGAATTTGCCGCGCGAAAGCGCCAGGCCCGCCAGAAAACCGCGCCGTCATCTGCCAACCGCCGCCCATCGACGCCGGGCAGAAAGACATCCGCCAGCCAGGCCGGTGAGCAGCCAGCGTCTGCAAAGCCCCGGGGGCAGCGACCCGCGCCGGGCAAGCGGGCGCCCGCCCAACCGCCTGGCGCTGACACACAAAAGCCGCCTGCACAGGCGCCGGCGGAAAGCGCTCAGGCAAGCGGCGCTGGCCACCAGCCAATGAGCATGGAAGAAAAACTCGCCAGCCTGCAGGCGAAATTTCAAACGCGCTGAGACACGTCAAGCGCGACGTGGTTCCGGAAAAAATCACGATTCATTAAAGAACAGTGTTTTTTTCTATTGCTTTCCGGCAAATCACGGTATAGAGTTCTACCTGCGAGCATTGGAATATAACAAGGCTAGCGCGGATCTGAGGCAGTTTGCCTGCCGCAAAAAATCAGACCGGCTACCCATACAGGCAATATAGCCTGACTAAACGATCGAAACAGAAAGCTAGTTAAGGAACCTACTCATGAAAAAGACACTTTTAGCAACTGCCGTTGTTAGCGCCGTCGCCGCGATGGGCGCTACTACCAGCGTTCAGGCTGCCCCGGTATATGACCAGGACGGCACCAAGCTTGACATCTATGGCCGCATCTCCATGGGTATCCGTGGTGGTGGT
>NZ_VMQS01000135.1 GCF_007625055.1 Halomonas sp. | reverse complement strand
GTATTCGTCCGGCAAGTGACCTCCTAGTCAAAAGCCGTCGGGTCGGCTATATTGGGGGCCATGGAAACAACGAACCCGACTCCACCTGGGGGCGCGAAGCGCCTCCGCCTTACTGAACGAGAGCGCATCAAGCATCTCAGCGCATGGAAGCGTAGCGGGCGAAGTGCCCGGGATTATGCGGCCGATCATGGGCTAAGGGCGGCGAATCTTTACGCCTGGTCGAGCAAAAATCGCAACGACCAGTTGGAGCGAGCATCCGGTTCTTCTTTCATACCGGTGCGAATCGCTCCTAGCAGCTTTTCCGGCACTGGACTACGGGTGACACTGAAAGCTCCCGGTTTAGAGTGCATGATTGAAGGGGCCGACAGGCCTGAAGCCTTTGCGACTCTGGCGGCAGCATTGAAACGGGAGGTTTTCGATGTTTAACTTCGCCAGCTCACTGCGGATTTACCTGAGTGTGGAGCCCACGGACATGCGCAAGTCCTTCAACGGACTGTATGCGATCGCCAAACACGAGCTGGAGCGCAACCCGATGGACGGGAGCCTGTTTGTTTTCGCGAACCGCCGCCGTGACCGGGTGAAGTTGCTTTATTGGGACGGCTCGGGCTTCTGGGTGCTGGCCAAGCGCCTGGAAAAAGGAACCTTCTGGTGGCCGGGTCTCGGTGAAGTCGAAGCGGGCGGGCTGGAAATCAAGCCCGAGGCACTGTCGATGTTGCTCAACGGCATCGACCTGAAGGCCGGCAGCTTGCGAGCGTGGTTTTGTCGTTAATTTTTTTACGGGTTTCACTAAAAAATACATTTGATGTATTGACAATATGGATACATTAAGCAAATTATACGCGTAATGCCAATCGCACCCACAAAGCTCCGAGAAGAAAACACCGTCCTAAAAGGGCAGGTGCGCAATCTGGAGGTTGAAGTGGGAGAATTGGAAGTCGAAAACGCCAACCTGCGGCTCAAGGTTCGCATGCTGGAATTGGCCCAGGCTCGGGCAATCAAGCTCGACGATGATAAGCAGTGCCATCTGGACATCAACCATACCGAGTCGGTCAGCGTCGAAGCAGACGGGGCCCAAACGGAACCGACCCCAGAGGATGCCCCGGAGCCGACGATTCCCTCGAGCACGACCAAGCGCGGGCGCAAGCTGCGGGTGAGCCCCGGAGCGAAGTTCGAAAACCTTCCGGTAACCGAAGAAGTGATCCTGATCCCCGAAGAGGTGAAGGCCGACCCGCAGGCATGGACGGAGATCCCCGGCGAGATCACCTACGAAGTGCTCGTGCAGCCGACCCGGTTGACCCGTCGCAAGACCGACCGCAAGAAGTTCGTCAAACGCGGGCAGCCCGAAGCCGCCCCCATCATAGCCAAAGCCCCCATCCGTTTCTCCGCCAGCTACGTCTCGACCAGTCTGGCCGTTTACATCGTTCTG
>NZ_VMQS01000068.1 GCF_007625055.1 Halomonas sp. | reverse complement strand
TCAAGTATGGCATCTGCCATGCGGGATGCGCTGTCGGATCTCGAACAGGCCAGCCGACTTGCAGACGCCAACTATAGGGCTTCCAAAGGATTCCCGTTCGATCAGGTGGTGGGGTTTCATATTGATAAAATAGGTCAAAGAACATCATCAATGAAGGGGGGAAGAGTATGACGGAAAACACACCATCAACGGGACATTGAGTGACTGACATATACCTGTGGATAGTGTGGCTCTCCATACGGTAACAAGCGGTATCCCCCCAGGCTGAAGACTGCCCTAATGAGCCGGTCTCTTCACCATTTGCGCAGGTTATCCAACAGAGATACTTAATTAGAATAATGTGATAACCAGTAAGCGAAAGGTATCAGCCATGCTCTATCAGGAAAGAAGCAACCGCTTGCACAGGCCTCCTTATTCTGTACCAGCATCCGTCAAGGCCTTGCATTCGACACCTGGCGCCTGTTCGTCACACAAGCCGGTGCCGGAAAAAAACCACTTGCCCTCAGAACGCATTGAGCGTTCCTGTAAACCAACCCTGTGTGTTGACAACTTATCCATCAGCATGGTCGTCCCTTGCTATAACGAAGCAGATCGTCTGGATAAACAGGAATTTCTGGACTTTCTTGCTGGCTTTCAGCGTTTAAGCTTCATTTTCGTCAATGATGGAAGTAGCGATGACACTCTGCAGCTGCTTGAAGAACTGAGGGCGTCCAACCCACGTCAGGTAAGCGTCGTCCACCTGCATAAGAATGTTGGTAAGGCTGAAGCCGTTCGACAGGGTCTCTTGGCAGCGACAGACAGTCAAGCCGGTCTGGTGGGTTACTGGGATGCTGATCTGGCAACGCCACTTTCTTCGATCAAGGATTTTGTTGCCATTGCCGACCGCTATGAGGATGTCAATGTCGTGTTTGGCGCGCGCATGCAGTTGCTTGGTCATCGCATACAAAGGACAGTCTTCCGGCGTACAATCTCGCGCTTTTGTAGTTCACTCGCCCGAATGGCGGTGCGGCTTCCTGTATGGGATACGCAGTGTGGTGCCAAGCTGATTCGCAACACCCCTGCTCTTGAAAACAGTATCAACAGTCCTTTTTCTGCTGGCTGGCTATTCGATGTAGAACTTTTTGCCAGAATGTCTGGGGAGCTCACCGAAAGATCGGGCGCCTTCTATGAATTTCCCCTGTCAGAATGGCGGGAGGTTGAGGGCTCTCATATCACCTCAGCAGTGATCGTCAAAAGTGGCTTTCAGATGATCCGTCTGGTCGCTGAACAACGCTTCAAGCGTAAGAGCCAATAAAATGACAACGCCCTCACGCCTCAGTCATGAAACGGCTTCAGCTGCTGGTGAAACGCCGCTGACAACCCCATGGAGCGAGTCGGTCAACAAGCCCCTCATGATGCTGCGATCCTTTGCAGGTAATCCAGCATTTCTTATCTTCGTAGCCTATAACCTGGCTAACCTGGGCAACCTGATTTTCAATATGCTTTTCAGCCGCTGGATGGGCCCTTCCCTATTCGGGGACCTGGCGGTTGTCCTTACGGTCAAGTTGTCACTTGTGAGTATCTTTATTGCTGTGCAGATGGCGGTCAGCCGTATGGTTGCTGCATCAGGGCACAGGAGCAATCACCTGTTGGCAAGGCTTCATTTCTACGGGTTCTGCTTTCTGACCCTGGCATTACCCATCCTGATTGCACTCGCTGTGATGGTAGATCTTGGCGGGCACATTGGCCTGGCAAACCCGCACCTTCTTCCCATGATCCTCATCATTTTTCCAATTGCGCTGCCACTATGTCTGTTGAGAGGCGTTGTACAAGGGCTGATGGACGTTACTGGCGTTATGCTATCCGTTGGGCTGGAGATGGCGGTAAGGCTAATAGGTGCAATTCTGGTCTGGAAACTGGGTGGCGGAATCGAAGGGATTACGCTGGTTATCGTCGCGTCTGTTTTGGCCGGCTGGGCGGTTATTGCACCACGTCAGCAAGCCAGGCTGTCCATCCGCAAACCTGGCCAGCAAGGGCAGCCTGCGGATGTCAGGCTAAGCGCTTTTGTGTTTGCCTGTCTTCCTTTCGCTGTGCTTCAGTTCTCCCAGGTGGTTCTTCTGGATGCAGAGGTGTTTGTTGCCAAGATGGCATTCAGTGCCGTGGACGCGGGTTACCTGGCAGCCACTTCGCTATTTCAACGCATCGAATTCTATGCCTGCTTCGGTTTGGCTTCCGTACTGCTGCCCAGCGTGAGTGCCGCGGTTGCCAGAGGTGAAACCGGTTTACGCCAGGCGATACCCATCATCATCCTTTTCCTGATGGTCACTGTCACAATATTTGCCGCGATCTGGATAATGCCGGATACCTTGATTACTCTCCTTGTGGGTGAAGCGTTTCTACCCGCCCGCGAACTGCTGCCGCTGGCTGCCGCCTCAGCGTCCGCTTTTACGTTGAGCTTCCTGATTGCAACCTTTATGGCAGGCCAAGGCAATTATGCCGGGATATGGATGATAGCGGCCTGCGTTCCAGTCCAGCTAGGTACTTTCTTATTAGCCACTTTCCATATCCCCTTTTTTCATGTCTTTGACTTATTAGCTATAAAAGTAACCTGCCAAGTAATGCTACTCATCGGCATGGCATTACTTATATTCAAAAACGGTTATAAAGCTCACAAAAAGGATATCAATCGTCAGAGCCTAAAATTGAAAAAAGGAGATTACCCCCATGGCTCATCATAACAGGATGTTAGGGGTCCAACTCCTGATTCGTGTACTGTCCTTAATTTTTATTATCGGGTTTTCATCAAACACGCTAGCAGAGGAGCCACAAGGTTTCACCTTTAAACCAATGGGCGCCACTGGAGGCATCGTTCGTTATCCCAACAGCAATCAGGACCTTGATGACGGGAATGCCTTTGCTGAAGTATGGATAAAGCCGGATCTGGAAATTTATCGCCATAACGACACCCGAATAAAGGCCTTTATACTTGCCAACTATGTGCGAGATTCCAAGCCTTTTGTCTACAACAACAACCGTAAGGAAGGCATAGGATTGAGCGCTTCGACACGGATTGGTAATCATTTGGAAGTTATAGCGAGTATTCGTCGGGACTGGTACCGGGAGCTGGAAACATCCAACAAGCTCCAGGGTACACGCTACTTTTTAAACTATTACTATTACAAATACTGGCCTGCTCAAGGCGATAGCGAACTCTTCGGCATGCCCAAGCAGGCGACCATATTCAAAAGCTATGGCGGTATCGAATACCCCGGCTCGCTGCTGGAAGAAGACGACAACATTGTTGTACCACTCGGCGGTGAGTACTCTGCAGACTACCGTATCGGGGATACCGATTTTCTGTTCGTTCCTTTTGCAGATCTGGACTTTTCATGGGATGCTGATAAAAACAACTATAACAATAAATTCATCCCATCAATTGGGTTAAAAGTACGTCGTCCGATTGAAAAGGGTGAATTTTTTATGGGCGTCAAGTATGAAGTAGATTATCGCTGGGTTGATGAGACAATTGATCACGGGCCGAAAATTGTTGCTGGCTGGTATAAGGGTTTTTAGGGCGTCAACAGGCCCTGATTTTTCTGAGCATTTCACCCACATAACCCTGCAAATATGAACATTCATGATGATGCAAAAGACGGCCTAAGTGCCGTTTTTTTGCATTTCAGCAACCAATACACCGGGCATCACGCAAGTATTTTGGTCAGCTTTAAAACTATTCGCAACATATTCCGCCAGGGTTAGGCTTCGTTGCAACAAACGAAAACAATGCAAGCAAGCTTATAAATCTTTTTAGAATTATAATATAACCATAATACATATATAAGGGAAGAGATTGTTGGCACACAGCAAAACAGTCATCATGACGATGTAAGGAAATCGCTGAAGGTGTCACTAGTTCATTATGCAAATACGTTGAGCACAGATATTTTTTACTGCTATCAGGAGCCCACCGATGACACTATCTTCTTGTCCGCCCAACACATTCTGGTTAAGCGGGCAGCGCCATGCGGAACAGGACCACTTTTTTCGCCAGACGCTTGAAGCTCGTGGTTGGCAACCTGGTGATAAAAATGACTGGCAGGCTGCCTGGGTCACCGGCATGCCACCCAAGGCCGCGTTTCAGGCCACCTCGCCCCAGCACAAGATGAACCATATTCCCGGCAATGCCGCACTGACCATCAAAAGCCGCCTGCATGACAGCCTCAACCAAATGCGTCACCGCATCTGCGCCCAGTATGGGGAAGACCACCCCTATACGCAGCGGCTGGCGTTTTTCCCCCGCGCCTATGAAATGCCCCACGACTACCCGGCCCTGCTTGAAGATGCCGCAGCCAACCCGCACAAGGGCTGGATTCTCAAGCCGACCAATGCCTCCAAGGGCCAGGGTGTCAGAGTCATCAAAGACCCCAGCGAGGCACCGCTGGCGCCGAACTGGCTGGTGCAGGAATATATCGGCAACCCCCACACCATCCGCGGCCACAAATATGTGCTGCGCCTGTATATGCTGATCGCCGGTATCGAACCGGTGCGGGTCTATCTCTACCGCCAGGGCTTTGCCAAGCTGGCCTCCGCCCCTTGGGACCCGGATGATAGTGATAACGTCTACAGCCAGTTGACCAACCCGGACATCAACGCCCTGAATGAAGACGCCGAGGTGCCGGTTGAATTCATCGACCTTGAACGCTACCGCCAGTGGTTAAGGGAGCAGGGCCATGACGACGCAGCGCTGTTTGCGCAGATCCACGATCTGGCCACTCTGACCGCTTTGAGCGGTGTTGACGCCATGCGTGCGCGCAGCCGCGAAAGCGGCGCCGACCCATTGGGCTGCTATGAGCTGATTGGCCTGGATTGCCTGGTGGATGATCAGCTCAAGCCCTGGATTCTGGAATGCAACCTGAGCCCCTCACTGGGCATCTGCGCTCGCCCTGAACACGGCGGAACAGTGGAAGAAGAAGTCAAGGCCAGCCTGGTCAGCGATATGATCACCCTGACCGGGCTGGACCGCCCCGAGCAGGCGCCTCGCCAGTTTGATGCGGCCGCGCTTACCGCCGAACATCAGCGCGCAGGGAACTTCGCCACGCTTTACCCGAATGCAGCCATTGACTATACCCCTTTTGCCGGGCTGCCCAGCCTGGCCGATAGCCGACTCACCCCCGAGCGCCCTCTGGCACTGCGCGCCCATAAGGTCAGCGAACTGTTCGATAACGACCAACTGGCGCTTTATCAGCATGACAGCGGCCGGTTTATCCAGCTCAACGATAGCGCAGCGCTGATCTGGCTGCTGCTCGGTGAAGGTCAGTCTGTCAGGGCTATTGTGGAACAGCTGCAGGCCATGAGCGACGCGCCACGTCAACAGATTGAACAGGACCTGTGGGCCACGCTGGAAACCTGGCAGCAATATGGCTTGCTGGCACCCGCTGATAGTACCTCGCCGCCAATACAGCGCACGGGAAGCCAGCGCCTAGTATCAAGCCAGGCAATGACACTTACCTTTGCTGGGCAAAGGTGGCAGCTGAGCGCGCCGGAGGGGCCAGTAGCGGATTGCCTGCAAGCCCATTTTCGGCCTTTGCTGGACGGCCATGCCGCACAGATTGCCGACACCTCCTTATACTTAGCCGTGTTGGAAAGTACCAACGGCTACTGCCTGACCGATGGCGCCAGAATCCTGCGCTCGCGCCTGCACCTGAATGAGATTTCCCCTGCGATTGAACACGCTCTGCTCAATCATGTGGCAGGAGAAAATACCTGCGTGATAGATCTGGTACTGCTGAATACCGGTCAGCAGCAGCTTGCCCTGCTGACTCCCTTGAATGACACCGATTATCTGGCATCACTGAGGGAAGTTGCTGACCAACTGGGCGCCACCCTGACCCACGGCGCGCACCTTGAATCATCCGCCACAGCGGCGCTGGCCCCATTAAATCTGCCGGTGGCAGACGCGTCTTTCGCCGTTGAAAACCATTGCCAGCCGATAGCCCTGCTGGCGCTGATGCCTGAAGCAGCCGCAGCAGAAAAAGGACCACTGACGGCGCTAAGCCTGTTGTTGCCCTATGCCTTTCAAGGCCAGGGTAGCGCCCTGGACGCACCGACAATCAGCGCCCTGCACACTTTCTGCCAGCAAGTGCCTTTACATCTCAGCCACCGCGACCCGACCAGCCTGGAAAAAGCTTGCCAGGAAGCCTTGGCGACAACACCGACTTTCCCCACCACGCCAGCGTGGAAGGAAATGACGCCCACGGGCGTTTAACCATGCCATGACGTCTTGTGGCACTGCACGATCCTGATCGACATCTGATACGACTTATCGAGAGGAAAAGTTATGTCTAAAAAGACCATGTCTCAACAAGAAAGCAAACGTCGCCTGCTCAGCCGTCTTGGCCGCCAGTTCGCCTATACCGCTCCTGCCCTGGCACTGGCGGCCAGCGGTCTGGCCATGCAGGCGCATGCTGACGACACCCAAGGTGGCTACAGCCAGTTCGAGGATGCCCCTCACATGTTGGCCGAAGCCCATAGCGCCGAAGGTGGTGCGGAAGGCGAAGGTGAACATGACGAAGAAGGTGAAGGCGAGGGAGAAGGCGAAGGTAGCGCAGAAGGCAGCCCGGAAGCAGGTTAACCCCCTCCTTTCATTACCTAAACCACACTGTGCCAGCCCTGGCGCTGGCACAGTGATTTCAGGACAGAGGTTGAACGTCATGACGGCAGCAAGATTACTCTCTTACACAGGCGCACTGGCCGAGGAAAACCGCCAGGCCCTCAATCAGCTGGCCGCGCTGCTTGAGCGTATTTCGCCAGCCAGCTACCAGCACCTGCAAACACCACAGGCCACCCAGTCGGTAGGCAAGCATGTGCGGCATATTCTTGAACATTATCAGACACTGCTTGATCACCTGAAAGCCAGCGCCTGCCTGGATTACGAAGGACGCAAGCGTGACACCCGGCTTGAAACCTGCCCTCAGACAGCGTTGCAACATCTGCACGCCATCGATAACGCCCTGACCAGAGTGGCCACACTGCCTGCCGATACGGCGCTGACGCTTGGCTATCCGCTTGACGCCAATGAGACGCACACAACAGCCGCCCTGCCCAGCAGCCTGGGGCGCGAACTGGCCTTTCTGACCAGTCACAGCATTCATCATATGGCGCTGATCAGCCTGCTCTGCGCCGAGCAGGACATTGCCCTACCCGAACACTTTGGCGTTCACCCCTCAACGCTACGCCACTGGCAAGCTCAGCAAGCCTGATCTCCTCTTGTCTGGCTAGGTCACAGATAGAAATAATGCTAACGTTATAACCATAGCCAACTTTCTATCGGAGCCTTCCCATGCCTGCGCCCCCGCCTGTGCAGCCACAACGCAGAGAAAAACTCAACGTGGCCATTCTGGTGGTCAGTCAGATGCTGTTCATGGTCGCGACCATCACCGTTATGACGCTCAGCGGTGTGGTTGGCCAACAACTCAGCCCCAACCCGGCTTATGCGACCCTGCCGATTGCCATCATGATGATTGGCACAGTGACCTCCACCCTGCCCGCGTCACTGTTCATGAAACGCGTAGGTCGCCGTACGGGGTTTATCCTCGGGGCGGGCCTCGGTGGTGTTGGCGGCGGCCTGGTAAGCCTTGGCGGTATTGCAGCGGGGTCTTTCTGGCTGTTCTGCGCCGGTAACCTCCTGATTGGCCTGTATCAGGGCTTTGCCATGTATTACCGCTTCGCAGCGGTTGACGTGGCAAGCCCCGGGTTTCGCAGCAAAGCCATTTCGCTGGTCATGGCGGGCGGCGTCGCGGCCGCTTTCCTCGGCCCCTGGAATGCCAGCTCCACCCTGGATTGGGTGCCGGGCGTTCCTTCGGGCGGCCCCTATCTGATCATTGCACTGCTGGCGCTGTTAGCCATCGGCCTGCTCAGCCAGCTCAAGGTGCCCGCCAGCGGCGAACCTCAACCCGGTGAAGCCACTCGCCCCATGGCCCGCATTGCCCGCCAGCCACGCTTCAGGGTCGCCGTGATTGCCGGAGCAATCGGCTATGGGGTGATGGTGCTGGTCATGACCGCCACACCGCTGGCCATGCGCGGTCAAGGGTTCGAGATGTCTCAGGTGGCCTTCATCATGCAATGGCATGTGCTGGGCATGTATGCGCCGTCGTTTTTTACCGGCAGCCTGATTAGCCGCTTTGGCGTTGAACGCATTCTGACCGCCGGGGTGGTGATTCTGCTGGGCACCGTGCTGTTCAGCAATCTTGGCACCTCCATGGCGCATTTCTGGGTTGCCCTGGTGCTGCTGGGCATCGGCTGGAACTTCCTGTTTATCGGCGGCAGCGCCCTGCTGGCCGCGACCCACAGCGAGGCAGAACGCGGCAAGGTACAGGGCGTCAATGATCTGATCATCTTCTCCCTGGTGGCGATTGGCTCGCTGATGTCCGGTCAACTGTTGCACCACCTCGGCTGGGAAACCCTTAACCTTGCCATGCTGTTGCCCATTCTGATCATCGCCATCGCGCTGGTCGGGTGGCAGCAAAGCAACCGTCAGGAAGCCGGCGCCAGCACCTGAAAAAGTCTGAAAAAATTAGCCGCAAGGAGGGTCAAGATGACGCTAAACCCCATAATGGAACTGATCCAACGCCTCACCCGTAACCTGCTGGTGGCCATTCCAGTCACCATGCTGCTGGGCCTGGTAGCAGGCGCCCTGCTGCCGGTGAGCGGGCTGAGTGTTCTGGTGATTCCACTGACGCTGTTGATGATCTATCCCATGATGGTCAATCTGCGTCTGAATGAACTGTTCAGCGGTGGCGACCTGCGCGCCCAGGGGCTTGCCCAGCTGCTCAACTTTGCGGTCATCCCTTTTATTGCCTTTGGCATCGGGCTGTGGTGGTTTGCCGACCAGCCCTATCTGGCGCTTGGCCTGCTGCTTTCCGCCTTGCTGCCCACCAGCGGGATGACCATTTCCTGGACGGGCTTTGCCAAGGGCAACCTGCCTGCCGCGGTGAAGATGACCGTGATTGGCCTCTTGCTGGGTTCGCTGGCAACGCCTTTTTACGTGCAGTGGTTGATGGGCGCCAATATCCCGGTGGATCTGGTGGCGGTCTTCCGGCAGATCCTGCTGGTGATCGGCCTGCCGCTGGTGGCCGGACAGCTGACCCGCAAATGGCTGGTAAAGCGCCATGGCCAACGCCATTACCGCCAGCATATCGGCCCGAAGTTTCCGCCTTTTGCGACGCTGGGGGTACTGGGGATCGTATTTGTAGCCATGGCGCTGAAAGCTGATGATCTGCTGAGCCAGCCCATGCTACTGCTGGATATCCTCGTGCCGCTGGCGCTGCTGTATGCCATCAACTATGCACTGAGCACCTGGGTAGCGCGCACCTGGCTTTCCCGTGGCGATGGGATTGCTCTGGTTTACGGTACCGTGATGCGCAACCTGTCGATTGCCCTGGCGCTGGCCATGAACGCTTTCGGTGAGGCCGGTGCCGATGCGGCCCTGTTGATCGCCCTGGCCTACATCATCCAGGTGCAATCTGCCGCCTGGTACGTCAAGCTCACCCCGCGCCTGTTCGGCCCTGCGGAGTAAAGAAGCGGAGCAGTTTTCTGCCATCTGTCTTATTCAGGTGGCAGTTGCTAGGCATCACTAGTTGCCTATACAGGAACACACCCGCTATAACCTGCGGCTTTACTTTCCCACGCCAGCGTGTGATAATACGTGGGCTTAAAAGAATGCAAAATTATACATGGCCACCGTATCGGTTATGCTGCCACGCAAAATTATCCAGCTGGATGAAGCCACTCCCCAACGCGCTCAATCCACTAAGCCAAATACCGGGTAATCAGCCAGTCACCCAGCATAAAGATGGCTGCAAAAGAGACGATATGCACCATGCCAGCCATTGGATACTCGGCGCCAAGTGAATAAGTATCAAAAACGGCTATCAATATAAGAACAAATACCAACCTCGCTGCTATGACTTTCATCATCAGCTCACACCTTCTTAATCAACCATCGCTTCAGTTATCAATACCGCAGTTTACTTTTTATTATATTTTCCAAAAACAAAAGAACCTCATACCCGACAATAAAAACAACTAAAAAAAAAGAAATAGAGTAAAAACTAACTTCTTCACCTTGAAAATAATCAAAAAAACTCACTACCAAAGCAATCATTATACCGGCTCTCACTCCCCGCCTACTCAGCTCCATATAATACTCCAACACAAAAATACGAAAAATAGCTATTCCATATAGCGGCAAACCCATCGATCAACCAAAAACATTACCAACATAACCGCCAGCAGATTGACAAGTTCAGCATACCGATATTCAGCACCCAGTAAAGACATCTCTATAAAGATAAACAGAGACAGGAAAAATGCCACCAGCCTTATTAACGTCGCCTTCATTTTCAGACTCTCTTCACCAGATGCTTATCAATCAAATGATTGGAAAATAGTACGATGGCGACGAGAACAACAGCATTCAGCACCTTGCCTACTGACTGCTCTGCATCTATGGGCGAGATCATCAAGAACCCAACAGATACAAGAAACATGGCAAGCCGTGCAGCAAAAGCTTTCATCAAGACCTCCCCTGTGCGCAGATCATAAACTATCATTTAAATACAAACACAAGCGCCACAATGAAACATCCCACCCAAAAACCACCACAGATTTATTTAAATAAATATAATTAATAGCTTATTAAGCAGTTAAAGGTAAAAAATAGCAATGATATAACAATGACGCAAGGCGACGACCTGGATTTTTTGACAGACTGATGGATGGCATGCAACCACCATCATCAAGTCGTCATCAAGCTGTCATGGGGAATTTGTAGGTTGGGTGCGTATTGAGGATCTTACGACCCGACCTGCCACTTGCCAATGGAGTCCACTTGATGAAAAAGCCCATCTTCAACCGCGCCCTGCTTGCCGT
>NZ_VMQS01000014.1:12008-42824 GCF_007625055.1 Halomonas sp. | reverse complement strand
ATTCACGATTCACTATTCACTATTCACCAAGACCGAGCATGCCGAGCAGGCGCTCTGGCGGTACGAAACCGGGTACCAGCTCGCCGCCTGGCAGGA
Organism: Halomonas sp.; assembly: GCF_007625055.1. Classification (GTDB taxonomy): domain Bacteria; phylum Pseudomonadota; class Gammaproteobacteria; order Pseudomonadales; family Halomonadaceae; genus Vreelandella. The sequence goes on along the minus strand of NZ_VMQS01000014.1, from coordinate 42,728 downwards.
TGATAGCGGGTGTCCCCTGCACGCCCAGCGCCATACCTGTCTGGTATTGGGATGCTACCGGATTATCGCAGTTGGCGCTGCCTGAAAGTGCCTCACCCTGTTTGGCATCGGTCAGGGCCTGCTGAGGATTGTCAGCGCACCACGCCTGCTGCATGACCCGGGCGGCATCGCCGTTCATGCCGGTACGCGGAAAAGCAAGGTAATGCACGGCCACACCGGCCTCATTCAGCTCGGGCACAGTCTCGTGAAGGCGTGTGCAGTAAGGGCAGCTGGTATCGGTAAACACGACGACGGTGGCTTTCGGCTCGTCCACAGCGCGAAAGACTATCCGCTCGTCTTCCGGAATGGCGGCAATCACCTCCGCACGCTCCTGATTGCCTTCCTGCTCGGTCAGGTTGACCAGGCCACCGTCCTGATTGGCGTACAGGTCACCGACCAGAAAGTAACTGCCATCGGCGTTGGCATAAAATGTTTCACCGTTGGTCAGCTGTACCTGATAGATACCCGCCATTGGCGTTTCGTTGACGTTTTCCACCGGCATTGGCTGGCCGTTGACACTCAGCGTTTCGGTAAGTGCTTCCGGCACAGATTGCGCCATGGCCGCCGAGGACAAGAGTGCACCCCCTAGCAACAGGGGTAATAATGAGAGACGACGCATATTCCTTTTAACCTCTTGGATGATGGTGAGCGTGCAGACTTTCCAGACGTGCCTGAGCCACATGTGTGTAAATTTGTGTTGTGGACAAATCGCTATGACCCAACAACAGCTGTACGACCCTTAGATTGGCCCCATGATTCAATAGATGCGTTGCAAAGGCATGCCGCAGGGTATGTGGAGACAGCGGCTTTTTGATGCCGGCCGTCAACGCATGGGCCTTGATGCGATGCCAGAAGGTCTGGCGCGTCATGGCGCGGTTGGCTCTCCCCGGAAAAAGGGCTGGCCGCATCGGGTCTGACATCAGTTCGTTCCGCGCGCTGCGCAGGTAGCGCTCTAGCCAGGCACTCGCCTCATCCCCCAAGGGTATCAAGCGATCCTTGTCACCTTTACCACGCACCCTGACCACCCCCTGATTAAGATTCAGCGCATCTAACGTCAAGCCTACTAGCTCGGAGACACGCAAGCCACAGGCATAGAGTAATTCCAGCATGGCCCGGTCTCGCACACCCAGGGACGTGGATGTATCCGGCGCTTCCAACAGACGAATCACCTCGTCTTCATCCAGGCTACCCGGCAGCGCTGGCGTTACCCGTGGCAGCTTTACATTTGCCAGCGGGTCACTGTCGACATGGCCATTCAAACGCGCCCAGCGATAAAAGCTCCGCAAGCTAGAGAGCAGCCGGGCGTTACTGCGTAGCTGATAGCCCTGGGCTCGTCGCTGATCAAACCAGCTGACCAGCTGTGCAGACGAAGACGTTGTCAGGCCATCGCCCTGGTCTGCCAGATAGTCTTGCCAGGCCGACAGATCACGGCGATAGGCCGCCAGGGTATGTTCGCTGACACCACGTTCCAACCATAAGGCATCCAGGAAAGCATCAATCAGGTCCATAGGCTGCTCATCATCCTGCTATTCTTCCTCCAGCACCTTCCTTGTGACCTGGCAGCCTGGTCAGATCCGGCAAGGGGTATCCTGCCGTCTGACCAGGCAAAAATAAACCCCGCCCCGCAAAGCGGTGACGGGGTTATCAGACCAGCTATCCACTGACCGGCAGTGCAGATCACTGCCGACCCAGCATCAGGACAGCTTTTCCTTGATACGTGCAGACTTACCGCTACGCTCACGGAGGTAGTAGAGCTTGGCCTGACGCACATCACCACGACGCTTGACGGCAATCGAGTCCACCAGCGGGCTGTAGGTCTGGAAGGTGCGCTCCACGCCAACACCGTTGGAGATCTTACGTACGGTGAAAGCGGAGTTCAGGCCACGGTTACGCTTGCCGATCACGACACCTTCAAATGCCTGCAGGCGCTCGCGGTTACCTTCTTTTACCTTTACCTGGACAACAATGGTATCGCCGGGAGCAAAAGCAGGTATTTCCTTGCTCATCTGCTCGCTCTCAAGCGCCTGGATCACTTTGTTCTTACTGCTCATAATCTACTCCTGAAATATCAGTTGGCTTTTCCGCTCTGCAATGGATGGCGGAAGCCGTGATCCCGGCGCTCAAGGCGAGCTGCCCGGGAGTCGTCATGGGTGACACAGATCCGTAAGACGGTTAATCCGCAAGGATTGTCAACTGTCTTCGCCCTGCACCGCCGCCTTTCTGGCGTATTCTTCGATGAACTCATCCAACAGTTGCTGCTGGGTCTTGTCCAGCTCGCGGCCTTCAATCAGATCCGGCCGCCGCTGCCAGGTACGCCCCAGCGATTGCTTCATGCGCCAGCGCTTAATCGCCGCATGATTGCCACTCAGCAGCACATCCGGCACCTTGCGTCCATCAATCTCTTCAGGACGGGTGTAGTGCGGACAATCCAGCAAGCCGTCGTTAAACGAGTCCTCGACGGCGGAATCCTGATGCCCCAGAACACCGGGAATCAGTCTGGCCGCCGCGTCAATCAGCACCATGGCAGGCAGCTCACCACCGCTCAGCACATAATCACCAATTGACCATTCTTCATCGATATCATGTTCAACGATACGCTCGTCGATGCCTTCATAGCGCCCCGCCACCACAATCAATGGGCTGCGTCGCGCCAGATGCTGCACTCCGGCCTGATCCAGCTTACGCCCCTGGGGCGAAAGATAGATCACCGTGGGCGTTTTGCCCGTCGCCTCCAAGGCACTCTGGCGAGCATCCGCAATGGCACCGCGTAACGTATCTACCTTCATCAGCATGCCCGGACCACCACCATAAGGGCGGTCATCAACGCTGCGATGGCGGTCTGTGGCGTAATCACGCGGATTCCAGAATTGCAGTGCAATCTGGTGTTTCTCGACAGCTCGCCCCGTGACACCGTGCTGGGTTAATGCAGCAAACATCTCGGGAAACAGGGAAACGACACCGATCCACATTGCAGGATTTCTGGCGTGATTGAAAACGGCTTGTTCACTCAAAACTTGTGTCTCAAAATTCCGGATCCCAATCCACTTCCATACGCTGTGCCTCAAGATCCACCTTGATGATGACATCACCCGGCAGATAGGGCAGCAAACGCTCACGCTTGTCGATGGCATCCTGACTACCGCGCACCACCATGACATCGTTGGCACCGGTTTCGAACAGATAGCTTACCTGCCCCAAACACTCTCCAGACCTGGTATAGACATGCAGGCCTTCAAGTTCGTGCCAATAATACTCTTCATCAGCCAGCTCGGGCAGTTCACTTTTGGGCATGACAATATCTGCCTGGGCCAATGCTTCAGCCGCATCACGATTATCAATACCTTCAAGCTGAACAACCAGCCCCTTACCTTGCCGACGTCCCTGAATCACAGTGAGAGGTTGCAGCGTTTCGCCTTGACGAACCCACCATTCAGAGTAATCAAATATGCTGTCTATCGGGCTCGTGTAGGCATACACCTTCAACCATCCTTTCACCCCGTGGGGGCTAGTCAGCTTGCCAAGCACCACGTAGGTGTCGTCTGATTGCTGTAATGCGTTATGCGTCATTGACGACCCCGGTTCAACAGCTGATGACGCTCAGCGCGTCACTGTGAGGCTTACGCCTGCTTGCGCGCTTCCTTGACCAGCTCAGCAACACGGCCAGACAGCTGTGCGCCATGGCTTTGCCAGTGAGCAACACGCTCAAGGTCAACACGCAGACGCTCTTCCTGACCGCGGGCGACCGGGTTGAAGAAACCGATACGCTCAATGAAACGGCCGTCACGGGCGTTCCGCGAATCCGTCACGGTAAGGTGATAAAAGGGACGCTTTTTGGCGCCACCACGTGCCAAACGAATGGTAACCATACGATAACTATCCTTCGGTTGAGGTTACAAGAGAGCCAAACCGCTATGGTTTAGTGCCTCTATATCAACGATATAAACGATCAACGATAAGAATCGATCAACGATATAAAATCGTGTCCAAGCCCACATGGTGCAGTAAGCGGCATATAACGGGCACACCCCTACACATGAAGAGGCAGCATTCTACGCAAATGCGGGCTATTTGGAAAGCCTCGGCCGCTGAAATCTAGCGCCACGGCAAGCCACCCGGGCCGCCAGAACCTCCCATACCGCCCATACCGCCAGGACCGCCCGGCCCCTGACCTCCCATCATGCCGGACATCCCGCGCATCATTTTCTGCATGCCGCCTTTTTTACCGGCCTTCTTCATCATCTTCTGCATCTGCTTATGCTGTTTCAGCAAGCGGTTCAGATCGGGCACCTGAAGGCCGGCCCCCGCTGCAATCCGGCGTTTGCGCGAACCGTTGATGATTTCCGGCTTCTGGCGTTCCTTGGGCGTCATCGAGTTGATCAGCGCTTCAAGCTTGCCCAGCTCCTTTTCGGGCCCAGGCCCTTGTGCCATTTCGGCCATCTGCCCCATACCGGGCAGCTTACCCATCAATCCACCCATGCCGCCCATTTTCTTGAGCTGCTGAAGCTGGTCACGGAAATCTTCCAGATCGAAGCCATCGCCTTTCTTGACCTTCTTGGCCAGCTGCTCGGCCTTGGACTTGTCGACCGTGCGCTCGGCCTCCTCGATCAGCGAGAGCATATCGCCCATACCCAGGATACGAGAGGCGACGCGATCCGGATGGAAGGGTTCAAGCGCATCGACTTTCTCACCGACCCCCATGAACTTGATCGGCTTACCGGTCACATGGCGCACTGACAACGCCGCCCCTCCACGCGCATCACCGTCCGCCTTGGTCAGAATGACACCGGTCAGTGGCAGGGCTTCATTGAACGCCTTGGCGGTATTGACCGCATCCTGGCCGGTCATGGCATCAACCACGAACAGGGTTTCCTGGGGAGCGATCGCCGTATGCAGTGCCTGGATCTCCGCCATCATGGCTTCATCAATGGCAAGACGGCCGGCAGTGTCTACCAGGAGTACATCATGGAACTGGATTCTGGCGTGCTTGATGGCCGCCGTGGCAATATCCACCGGCTTCTGGTCCGAGCGGGAGGGGAAGAACTCCACCTCAACCTCTTTTGCCAGCGTCTCCAGCTGGTCGATGGCCGCTGGGCGGTAGACGTCAGCGGAAACCACCAGCACCTTTTTCTTCTCGCGCTCGCGCAGATAGCGTGCCAGCTTGGCCACAGAGGTGGTTTTACCCGCGCCCTGCAAACCTGCCATGAGCACGACAGCAGGTGACCCTTTGAGCGTCAGGCCTTCGTTGGCCTCGCCCATGGTCGCCTCAAGTTCCTGCTGAACAATCTTCACGAACTGCTGCCCGGGGGAGAGGCTTCTGGAAACCTCCTGCCCCACGGCCCGCTCGCGGACACGCTCGATGAAATCCTTGACGACAGGTAGCGCAACGTCGGCTTCCAGCAGTGCCCGACGCACTTCCCGAAGGGTTGACTGGATATTGTCATCAGTCAGGCGCGCCTGACCCTTGATCGACTTCAGCGTCTGGGAAAGACGCTCGCTGAGATTCTGAAACATGGGGCCTCTCTGCCTCCGTCTTGGTCACCCGGCGCAAGCACCGTGGACATTGAATGTAATGATTATACGCGTTGACGGCGCGACTCTCCATGGTGGAAGTAGCGAAGACGCTTGTTTCATTCTCGACGACTGTGCGCAGCGCAAAGGATTGGTTATAGTAGGGTCATCAGTTCTGACCCTGAAGCTGACAGGTTTCACTTACTCGCTTAACGCGCACGGATAGCATCATGCAGGCGCTCCCATTCGCCACTCTTGCTCTTGTACTTTATATAGCGGCCGCCCTCTGGCAGGGGCTTTCACTACTTCGCCGCGTGCCGGCCCGCCCGATATTGGTGCGCATGCTGGCCACACTGGGACTTTTGCTGCACATCCCACTGGTGGTCAAGCTGCTGGGACAATCCCCAGGGTTACTGCCCGGCTTTACGACCAGCATCACTCTCTTCATGGCCGTTGCCGTCAATGTTGTTCTCGTCGCCAGCCTGTTCAAGCCGGTGCTTAATGCGGGTGTGGCACTATTTCCGATTGCCGGCATTGCCTTGATAGCGGCAGCCAGCCTACCTGGTGAGGGCAGCGCAAGAGGGCTTACGCCAGGCATACTTCTGCACGCCATCAGCTCGGCCCTGGCCTTTGCCATTCTTGCGATCGCGGCGGCGCAGGCAGTCCTGGTGGGCCTGCAGAACCAGGCCCTGCGCCATCATCATATTCGCGGCATTGTCCAGTCACTTCCGCCACTTACCACCATGGAACGGGTACTGTTCGAACTTGTCTGGGCCGGCGTATTATTGTTGACCCTTTCAATCATCAGCGGCTTTCTGTTTCTGGATAATCTGTTTGCCCAGCACCTGGCGCATAAAACAGTCCTGTCGATTACTGCCTGGCTGATATTCGCTACACTGCTGGTAGGCCGTTACCGCTTTGGATGGCGCGGCATGCGGGCCGTCAAGTGGACACTGACAGGAGGCGGTTTTCTGATACTCGCCTATTTTGGCAGCAAATTCGTTCTGGAGATCCTGCTTGGCACCTGACGCAAGTTTGGAAAGACCATGACATCCTGTGTTGCCACCCGGATCGATTTGACACCCTGCGCATTACCTTCTGACTATCGGACTACCCAGCAATAAAGGAACCTTCAACTTGAGCGACGACTTCCCCCTGGGGTTATTGTTCGGATTACTCGCCCTACTGATTCTGCTTTCTGCATTCTTCTCGAGTTCTGAGACCGGCATGATGTCGATTAACCGCTATCGCCTGAGCCATCAGGCCAATAGCGGCGACACTCGAGCCAAGCGGGTGCTTCGTTTGCTGGCGCGCCCAGACCGACTGATTGGCGTTATCCTGATCGGCAACAACTTCATCAACAACCTGGCGGCGTCCATTGCCACCATCATTGCCATTCACTTTTTTGGGGAAGTGACCGGCCCCGCGATCGCCACCCTGATGCTGACCATCACTATCCTGATTTTTGCTGAAGTCACCCCCAAGACCTATGCAGCCATCAAGCCTGAACGTATTGCCTACCCGGCCTCACGGATCCTTGAGCCGCTGCTCAAGCTTCTTTATCCACTGGTGCTGTTGGTCAGCCTGATATCCAACGGACTGCTTCGCATCCTGGGAGTCAAAAGCGTTGAAAACGGCGGCGACAGCCTGACCCGGGATGAATTACGCACGGTTGTTCATGAAGCGGGCACCATGATTCCTTACCGCCACCAGACCATGCTGCTGTCGATCCTGGATCTTGAAAACGTGACGGTGAACGACATCATGGTGCCGCGCCATGAAGTGCTGGGCATTGATCTTGATGACTCACTGGCGGACATCCTTGCCCAGATTCGCACCAGCCAGCACACCCGGCTGCCGATTTTCAAGGGCGACATCAACAACATCATCGGCATGTTGCACTTGCGCAATGCCGCTCGCTTCCTCTCCCGCTCAGAGGTCACCAAAGCAGCCATCGTACAGGAGGCGCGCGAGCCTTACTTTATTCCCGAGTCCACGCCCCTGCATACGCAATTGCTCAACTTTCAGAAACAGAAGCGCCGGATTGGTATCGTTGTGGATGAATACGGCGATGTCGAGGGCCTGGTCACGCTGGAAGATATTCTGGAAGAGATTGTGGGTGAGTTCACCACGGACGTTTCCGAAGACCAGGAAATTCATCAGCAGGATGATGGCAGTCATGTGATAGAAGGTACCGCCAACATCCGGGAGATCAATAAAATGCTGGGCTGGAAGCTGCCAACCGATGGGCCCAAAACGCTCAATGGCCTGATTCTGGAACATCTCGAGTCTTTCCCGGAAGGCCCTGCCTCGCTACAGATAGGCTCGATCCGCATGGAAATTCTCGAGATACGTGACAACCTGATCACGTCGGCACGCTGTTGGCCGGCAAACCGCCTGCCACGTCGCTAATCGTCAGGATGGCCGCCTCTCTCGGCCTCCGACTTGAGGCTACGCACCTGAGCCTCCAGATAGCGTCGCAAGGCGATCTCATGGCCTGACGCTTTTGAGATCATCAGTGGGTCAATAGCCTTGCCGAAGTTCAGCGTTACCCGGGCGCGCCAGCGACGTGGCCACTTCTTCAAGGCGGGCCCGTTCGCATTGGATGTCCATGACCCCCATAACCCCGCCAGGCCGACGGGCACAACCGGCACATTATCTCGCGCCAATATGGTTTCAATGCCGCGCCGAAAGCTGCCTACCTCACCATCCCGGGTCAGCCTGCCCTCGGGAAACACCATGACCACTTCGTCATTGGCCAGCGCGGCGCTGACCTCGTCAAGCGCACGCCTTAGTGACCCTGGGTCGCGACGTTCAGAGACAATCGGGATCACCCCGACCCATTTGAACCACCAGCGCAACAGGGGTGAGTTAAAGATGGCCTGGTCCATCACAAAACGTATTGGCCTTGGGCAGGCGCCTCCCAGGACCAGCGCATCCATGTAACTGACGTGATTGCATACCATCAGCGCCGCTCCATGGCGAGGAATATTCTCGCGCCCCTGGATGCGCAAACGGTAGATCATCCGGACAAGCGCATAGATGACCTGACGCAACAGCCGGCGTGTCTGCACGCGTGCCAGGGTCACACATCGCCCTCGATATGGCGCAAGCCGGCAAGTACGGTGCTCAATAACTGCTCCAGCAGCTCATCGACTTTTAACTGCTGACTCTGCCAATAACCCAGGCGCTCATTCAAACCCAGCTGAACCAGGCCGTGTACACTGCCCCACAGAGTGCGCCCCAAGCGCCTCGCCTCCAGGTCATCCAGAGCGGGCTGGTATTCTTTGAGACTGGCTTCTACCTGAGTGAACAGCGCTTCAATCAAGTCGCTTTGGCGCTTGTCAAGCTCACCTTCCTGAGCCAAAGGGTAATCAAACAGCAGTTGCCAGCGGTAACAGTCCTGTCTGGCAAATTGCCAGTAAGCATGGGCCAACGCCCTTAACCAGGGCTCTGGTGCATTGGTATTCAGGCTACTGATGGTATGCTGCAGGCGAGCCAGCGTCTCAACGTTGACATATTGAAGCAGGTTATTGAAGCTGCCATAGAGTTTGAGCAAGGTGCTGGGTGCGCAGCCAACTTCTCGGGCAATCGCGCGCAAGGACAACCCGTGAACCGGTTTTTCTGCCAGCCAGGCATCACAGGCATGCATTACCTGCGCATGGAGGGCATCGGGCGCATGCTGTCTTGGGCGTGCCATGGCATTCTCTTCAGGTTTACTGCGGGAGGTCTGATTCCATGCTGTTGTACATGACCAGGATCATATAGGATACCTTATATCAAACACTGTTTTCGATACTATTGTATAGCTTATTTATCATTTTGCCTGCAGATCATCAATCTCACAGCATCAAGCGCCACCTGCGAGGTGTAAACTCCCCAGCGCAAGATTCATTGAACGGAGAGTGACGTGACAGGCCGCCTTTATGTGCGTGATTTACCACTGGCTGAATGGTTAGCCCCGATCAGCTGTTCAGATCATCTGATTGCCTCGCCCAACCTGGCGCCCCGACAAGGAGTGTCTGCCATTCGCTGGGAACGTGGTAAGCGTCAACTTGATACCCTGTTCTGGGGATTAACCCCGCCCTGGCTTGAGGTGCTTGATCATGCTCCGCACAACGCACGTGCTGAAACACTGGAAAGTCGGCCAATGTTTCGCGAGGCCTTGCAGTCCCGACGTTGCGTCGTGCCCGTCAGCGGCTTTTATGCCTGGAAGGTTCAGCCGCGTGGCAAACAGCCTTACCTGGTCACGCATACCCAGCGTTCTCCCCTGTTGCTGGCAGGGTTGTGGTGTCGCTATCACACCAGCCTGACCACCTTTAACGATTCCATGGCACTGATTACCGTGCCTGCCAATGCCTGCCTGGCAACCGTGACCGACCGTCTTCCCGTGGTGATTCCGCCACACCAACTGGATACCTGGTTACACCCGGCAAGCGCATTAGACACTATCAGACCGCAACTTACCCCTGCCCCTTTGGAACTGTTGGGCGCTTTTCCGGTATCAATACAAGTCAACAACCCTGCCTATCAGTCACCAGCTTGTGCCTACCCGGTTGGGCCAATGCTCAAATGGGCCTCGACTCAGGAGTCGTAAATGTTACGTTTTTTCTCTTTTTCCCCTGGCTACCCTCTGGTCTCCTCTGCCCTGCTATCGCTGGGAGTTCTCTACATTCCGCTGGCCAATGCCAGCTCAACCGACGGTGTCAGCCAGGTGGAAGACCCTATTGTCAGCCCTCATGATGAACGTGATTACCGCCTTCTGACCCTGGAAAATGGCCTACAAACCCTGTTGGTCAGCGATCCGCAGGCGGACAAAGCCGCCACCTCAATGAATATACGCGTGGGCAGCGCTCAGGATCCGGAGGATCTTCAGGGCCTGGCGCATTTTCTTGAGCATATGCTGTTTCTGGGTACCGAGCCGTTTCCTGAATCTGACGCCTATCAGGGTTATATTTCACGTAACGCCGGATCTTTTAATGCGTTTACCGCGCCTCAGGACACCAATTACTTCTTTGATATCGAGCCATCCGCATTGCCCGGAGCATTGGACCGCTTCAGTGCCTTCTTCCTTACTCCGCTGTTCAATGCCGACAAGCTCGATAGCGAGCGCAATGTGGTTCATTCGGAATACATGGCGCGCATCCGCGACGAAGGCCGCCGCGAAAACGATGCCCTCAATCAGGTACTCAATCAGGAACACCCCATGACACGCTTTGCCGTGGGCAGTCGTGAAACTCTGGCTGACCGGCCCGACGGTGAGCTTTCCCTGCGCGAGCGGGTAATAGAATTCTACCGTCAGCATTACGATGCCAGCGTCATGACGCTCGCGATTGTGGCCCCGCAACCCTTGGATACCCTGGAGAACTGGGTGGCCGAGCGCTTTGTGGATATTCCCAACCATGGTCTCAGCGCACCGGAAATTGATGTTCCCTTTGTACGGGACGCCAGCCTGCCTATTTACCTGCAGCGCCAGTCGCTAAAGGATCGCCGCCAGGTGCGTTTTCACTTCCCCATTCCAGACCCTATCCGTGATTATAAGACTCAGCCGACTCAGCTGCTTGGTCACCTTTTGGGAGATGAAGGCGAAGGCAGCATCTTGGCACTGCTGCGTGATGAAGGTCTGGCTGACGGCCTGTCCGCCGGTACCGGCCGGCGCGATGGCCAAAACGCTTTCTTCACCGTATCAGTCAGCCTGACACCTGAAGGCGCTGAACGCCTGGACGACATAGAGGCCACCCTGTTTGCCGCCATCAATAACATTCGTGAATACGGCCTGGATGAATGGCGTTACCAGGAACAGGCCAGCCTCCGTGAACAGGCTTTCCGCTTCCAGCAGCCCGGCGCGCCCAGTCAGGAAGCTACCCGCCTGGCCATGAATCTGTCGCGCTACCCGGCCGAAGATGTTCAATATGCCAGCTACCGCATGGACGGCTTCGATCCTGAACGTCACCGTGCTTACCTGGATGCATTGGCACCTGACAACCTGATTCGGGTCTATTCAGGTCCTGATGTAGAAAGCGAGCAAATATCCCCCTGGTTCAATACCCAATGGCGCCGCCTTGACGAGGTAAATTCCGGCAACCCTCTGGCCGGCCTGAGCTTGCCTGAGCCCAACCCCTTCATTGCCGATGACCTGACCCTGCTTGAGGGCAGCGACGAGCAGCCTCAAGCCCTGATAGAGGCGCGCGGTTTTCGTGCCTGGCACATGCAGGAAGAGCGTTTCAACACGCCCAAGGTGGAATGGCGCATCAGCCTGCAACACCCTAGCGCCAGTTATTCAGCGGAAGAAGCCGTACTGACGAGGTTGCTCGCCAACTGGCTGAATGACAGCCTGAACGAATCCCTTTATCCGGCCTGGCTGGCGGGACATTCAGTTGATAGCTATGCTCACTCCAGGGGCATCACGTTGGCCCTTTCCGGCTGGCGGGATGGCCAGACGCCCCTTATCGAGCAGACGCTCTCACAGCTTGCCAACGCATCCATTTCAGCCAACGCCTTTGAGCGGGTGAAATATCAGCTGCAGCGCGAATGGCGCAACGCACCGGAGTCATCGCTCACCCGCCAGGCTCAGCGCGCTCTGGGTGAGGCCCTGCTGACGCCTCAATGGTCAAGCCGTGAACTGCTCGCGGCCAGCCAGCGGCTGCAGATCCACCATCTGGAAGATTTCCGCCAGCGCTTCCTCGAAAAGCTCTATGTTGACGCCATGGCGGTAGGTAACCTGAGCGAAGACCAGGCCGAGCAGCAAGCTGAGCTGATACGCGGCAAGCTGCGCCCACGCCTCACCCGGGACGCTATTAGCGAACTGACGCCCCTCCAGGCCAAGGCGGGTGCCAGTGTTCTGCGTCCGGACAGTACCCGCGACGAGTCACTGGTGCTTCGCTACCTGCAAGGTAATGACACCTCGCTGCGTCATCAGGCGGCAGTGAACGTCCTGGCCCAATGGCTGGAGACACCATTTTACCAGCGCCTGCGTACTGAAGAGCAGCTTGGTTATATTGTCAATGCCGGTTATTCACCGCTGCTGGAAGCACCAGGGCTGGCCATGATTGTCCAATCCCCGGACACGCCAAGCGCCACAATTGCCGAGCGCATGGATGCCTTCCTGCAAGAGGCCGATGAACGTTTGGAAGCGCTGGATGACGAGGCCCTTGCGCCCTATCGCCAGGCAGTGTTTGAGCGGCTAACCCAGCGCGATACACGGCTTGAAGCACTCGCCAACCGTCACTGGCAGGCCACTGCCCTGAAGGAGGTTGAATTCAACCGCCGCGAACAGCGCGCTGAACGGGCGCTGGATATCAGTGCGGAGGAATTACGCAAGGTGTGGTCAACACTGCGCAAGCGCCAGCTGGATATCCGCTTTGATCCCGATGATGCGAAAAGTGATATCCGTGCCTTTCGTGAAACGCTGACTCCTTTCTCGCGCTAAGGCCTGGTAGCCATCCTGTTCGCTCAGGCATCAAATGCCTGGGCGGGCAGGATGGATTCCACATACATCACCACTTCTTCAAGAATCTGACGCTGATGGTCATCCAGTGTCTGCTGGTTGTAACGCTCGATTTCACGAGCAAAATCTTTCAGGGTGAACCCTGCCAACCCCGGATCATTCAGACGTGACCAGCGAAATGCCTCCCACTGGGCCAGCTCCTCCCCTTCCAGCGTATGCGGATAACTGCGAGCCCGAAAACGAAACAGCATTTCTTCCAGACGTGGATCCTGAAAGGCAAACCGCTGACCCACCAGGTCCCAGGGAGATAAACTGTGTACACGTGCCATAGCCTGACGGTCTGCTGCAGAAAAGAAGGCGCCGCTATATAGCATCAGGTCCGGGTCGTGAGGCTCGTCGGCAAACGTCTGCCGAAATACGTCAGCCACCTTGCTGGCCACTTGCGCCTTCTGGGCATTCAGCGCTTTCCAATGCTGACGGCAGGCATCTACATCCAGCCCCAGGCGCTTGACCAGAGCGCCATATTCACCCTGATGCGGCCCTTCCACATCTTTCAGCGCTCCCGCCGGGAACACCACCGGGCAGCGATTGATATGAATGACCTTCAGCGGAATGCGCGCCTCGCCTTCCGCCAGATCCTGCTGGCTGACAAACACCCGCTCGCGCACCTGCTCAGCGGATAGGCTCAACAGCTCACCGGGGTCAACGCTCAGGTCGTATACAATCACGCCGTTGGGGTTGGTAGGATGCTCAGCCAACGGCATGACCAAGGCACTACAGGCGCGGCTGGCCGGGTAACGACGGGAGATATGCACCAGGGGTTTGGCATGAGGGATATCCAGAAGCCTGCTCACTGCGCGCTTGCCACGCAAGCCGAGCAGATAATCGAACAGCTTGGCATTACATTCACGCAGCTTCTTTGCCAAGGCGATCGTCGCCCGCACATCCGCCAGGGCGTCATGGGCTCCCGCATGTTCAATCCCGTTGGCCGCCGTCAGGTCTTCCAGCTTGAAACTGGGCGAACCCTCTTCCTTCACCGGCCATTCAATGCCCGCCGGGCGCAGCGCATAGAATGCCCGTACGACGTCGATCAGATCCCAACGGGAGTTGCCGTTCTGCCATTCCCGGGCATAGGGGTCAAGCAGGTTGCGATAGAACAGATGTCGCGAGATTTCGTCGTCAAAGCGCAAACTGTTATAACCTACCACGCAGGTGCCCGGCACACTCATGCTGTCCAGTACCTGGCGGGCAAACTCGGCCTCGGGCAGGCCGCGCCGCTGGGCTTTTTGAGGGGTGATCCCCGTAATCAGGCAGGCCGTCGGGTGTGGCAGGTAGTCATCTGCTGGCTTGCAGTAGAGCTCAATCGGCTCACCCACCTCATTAAGCGCGCCATCCGTACGAATGGCGGCAAACTGGGCTGGTCGATCACGCCGGGTGTCGGCGCCGAAGGTTTCATAGTCATGCCAGAGAAAACTGCTGGGAACCGTCTGGTTGGGCGCCATGAAAAGCCATACTCCGCGTCGACCGTAAATAGTGATGGTGAGTCGTTATCGTGAACTGTCTATGACTTGGGCAAGGTGACGTTGAGCTCAAGCACTGAACAGTTGTCTTCGCTATCCAGAGAAATCTGGACAGCATCGTCATCAATCTGGACATAGCGGCGAATGACTTCAACCAGCTCTTTTTCCAGCATGGGCATATAATCCGGCTGGCCACGCTGGCTCCGCTGGTGCGCGACAATGATCTGCAAGCGCTCTTTGGCCACTGATGCAGACTTCTTGCGTTCGCGTTTCAGAAATTCCAAAAGTTTCATCGACGACCCCCTCCCCCAAACATGCGTGTCAGAAAGCCTTTTTTGCTGGTCTGATGAAAACGTAAAGGTACCTCTTCACCCAGCAGGCGCGACACTGTATCAAGATAGGCCAATCCGGCATCACTGGCGCTTTCATGGATAACCGGAACCCCCTGGTTGGAGGCGCTCAGGACGGCTTCGGACTCGGGAATCAGCCCAAGAAGCTCTATCGCCAGAATTTCGCGGATATCATCCAGCGTCAGCATATCACCACTTGTCACCCGATCCGGATTATAACGGGTAATCAGCAGATGCTCGCGAACGGGTTCGCTGCCTTCTTCAGCGCGCTGGGTCTTGGATGCCAAGAGCCCAAGAATACGATCAGAGTCACGTACCGAGGAGACTTCCGGATTGGTTACCACCACTGCTTCATCAGCAAAATGCATCGCCAATTGAGCACCACGCTCTATCCCAGCCGGTGAATCACAGATGATAAAGTCGAATTCCTGGCGGAGTTTTCCCAGCACATCCTTAACGCCCTCCTGGGTTAGGGCGTCTTTATCCCGGGTTTGCGAGGCCGGCAGAATAAACAGGTTTTCAACCCGCTTGTCACGGATCATCGCCTGATTAAGCCCTGCCTCACCCTGAATGACATTTACCAGATCATAGACAACGCGACGCTCACAGCCCATGATCAAGTCCAGGTTACGCAGGCCAACATCAAAATCGATGACAACGGTTTTCTGGCCACGCATCGCAAGGCCAGTCGCAATTGACGCTGCACTGGTTGTTTTGCCTACACCGCCCTTTCCTGAAGTAACTACAATGACTTTGGCCAAGATACCCATCCTTTTTAATATCGTGTGCCGTTGGCGCGCTGACGCAGTTCAATCATTTACGCCCATGAACGGCCCGGTAAAACCCTGATTGTTTTTATCTCTGCCGCGCGCAGAAAAAATGAATGTGGATTGCAGCGCCAGAGCCCCTTAACAGTACTTTCTATATTACGTGATAGCGGCCCGGCTGAATACGGCATGACCTGCTTATTGGCTTACCGTCTAGCGAGCGAATCATGCAAGAGGCTTGATTTCAAGCTGTTCGCTGCTGTAGTGAACCTGGGCAGGCTCACCCAACAGGCGTAAATCAACATCTTCAAGACGTTTATAATTGCCTGCCACTGAGAGCAACTCGGCCTTGAGTTCGCGACAATAGATTCCTGCAGACAGGTTGCCGTGAATCCCCGCCAGCGCTCGCCCCCGCAGCGGGCCATATATATGAATACTCCCGCCTGCCAATACTTCAGCGCCTGCATTGACAGCCCCGATCACTATCAGGTCACCCTCTGCTGCACTGACCTGCTGGCCTGATCGCACCGTACCGCGATAAAGCCGCGTAGAAGCGGACTGTTGATCATCAGGCGCTGGTGTTGAATGCTGTTGCTGGTCGGCGGCCTGGCTTTCCCCGCCGGGACCGTCAGCTGGTGTGGAGGCCTCCTTGGTATCGACGGCGACACTTGCCAGACGCCGTGCCCGATCGCTTTCGACCGGCGCAAACCAGCCAAGCCCCAACGCCCAGGCTGATTGGCGCACAGGATCTGTGCCACCTCGAACGGCCACCGGCAGCAACTTATGCTCGCGACACACGGCACAGATACGCTCGAGTGCCAGATTAGGCGCATCCAACTTTTCCACGCCAAGCACAACAGGTGTATGCTGGAAAAAAGCGGGTGACTGCACCAACTTGCCCTGAAGTTGTTGACGAATTTGCTCGGGATCGGCGCTACTCAGTTCCATTATGGTCATAGGTAGCATGCCACCTTTAAAAGTAAAGGCCACATCGGCCGTATCCGCTTTAAGGCTCATTGCCGTGACTCCCTAACGTGGTCAGGTTGATTCCCTGATCAGGTAAAATAGGTAGGATGAATTAGAAACACTCTGACGGCGGCACTTCTTCAGTAGCTTCGCCCGTATACTGGATAAAGCTAAGCGAGAGTGGAGGTGACTGCAACCGCCAAACGCTTTGGCTAAACTTTTTTTAACGCTAGGCACCCGACTCAGGATGATCCATGCACGGACTGTTACGACGCCTTTTCGCCCCCCGGTGGCAACATCCGGATCCCACCGTACGCCGTCAGGCGCTTGATCGCCTTGACCCGGCACAGCCTGACCATCAAAAGGTACTCAAGGCCCTTTCAGAAGACACTGATCCAGGGATTCGCCTGGCGGCGTTATGTGCCTCGAATGACCTTGCGGGTCTGATGGAGGGCTATACTCAACACAGCGACAATAGCGCCTGGTTTGAGGCAATCGCCCAACGCCTGAGCGGAAAAACGGGCCAGATTGAACTGGGCGAACGCCTCCGCCATCTCGCACTCACTTCAGATATCCAACTTCTGCACGCGGTTGCCCACACTGGAGACAACCTCGACCTGCGCCTGGCCGCACTTGAGAAGCTACAGGATGAGGATGATATTATCCAGCAGGCTTGCCACAACGGGGTTGTGGCTGTCCGCCATCGCGCTGCAGAGCGAGTGATCAGCGAGCAGGGCTTAAGGCGGCTGCTCAAGGAATCTCAGCGTGACCGACAGGTCATGCGCCTGGCACGTGATCGCCTTAATGCGTTGAAAGAAGATGCCGAATGGGAAAAGAACCAGCGCCAGAAGCGCGACGATATACTCCACGCCATGGAACAGCAGGCCAGACGCCCCTGGGAGCCTCTGTATAGCGGCCGGCTTCGCCATCTAGAACGCGAATGGCAGCAAGTGGAACAGGCGCCTGATGCTATCCAGGAAAAGCGCTATCATGACGCTCTGCTCGCTTGCCGCAAGATCCTTCACGACCATGAGACCAAAGAGCGCGAACGGCTTCATCAGGAGCAGCAACAAGCAGAAGCAGAACAAACTCGCGAACAACTGTTGGACGGCCTTGAAGAAAGCCTGGAAGGGCTACTACACAGCGACGCGCTGAACCTGCAGGATATTGACAGCTTACGTGCCCAATATCGTCTGTTCACCCAACGCTGGCAGGTACTGGCTGATAGCTACCCCTGTAGCGACGATCTTCGCCTGCGGCATGCTAATGTCATCAAGCATTATGAGCAGGTCATCAATGCCTGGGAACGATGGGAGGCATATGTGCCTTTGCTGGAGCAGGCGCTGGCAGACAACCAGATGCCTGACCTGCACCAGCACCTCAATGCCTGCCGCTGGCCAGAAACACTTCCTCCACCGGCCTTGATGCAGGAGGCCAAGGCGGCTCTGGCGGCCCAGGCCAAAGCTCACGTCCCTCAGCATGACCAGGGTGCACCCAGCGCAACGTCGCCGGACGTCCTGAATAACCAACTCAATGACCTTGAGAACCTGCTTGAACGCGGCGCCTTCAAAAGTGCCAGCCGTCTCTATCAGCGACTCAAGCCGCATGTTGACGCTCTGGATAACGCATCAACCAAACCGCTTATATCCCGCTTCAGACACCTTGGTGCGCGACTGGCAGAACTGCGTGACTGGCGAGGCTTTGTCGCCGGCCCCAAACGCTTGCAGCTGTGCGAAAGCATTGAAGCACTCGCCGATGACCAGCACATGGCAGAAGCTGCACTGGATCAACATCACCGCCAGTTGGTCAAGGAATGGAAATCACTCGGTGACGCAGCCGCCAACCGTGAATTATCCACCCGCTTTCGAGGCGCCTCAGACCGCATTCACGAGCGGCTTACCCCCTGGCGTGAAAAACTTGCTCAGCAACGTCAGCATAATCTGGAAGCGCGCATCGCCATGTGTGAACAGCTTGAAGCCCTGCTTGAACAGCCTGCAGAAGATGCCGACCCTGATGTATTGCGCGAGATTCGTGACAAGGCGCGGCAACAATGGCGTCTTTACTCACCTGTCACGCGCGAAGACGCCGAGCAGATTGGTCGTCGCTTCGGTAAGGTCCGCCACCGTTTGCAGGCACTGATTGATGATCGTGCGCAAGCAATCGCTGACCAGAAACAGGCAATGGTTGATCAGGCTCAAGCGCTTATCCGGCAGGAAGACACCCCGATTGACGAACGCACCCGTCAGCTCAAGATATTGCAACAACAATGGCGCAGTCTGGGCAGGGCACCAAAGGGCCAGGAACAACTGCTATGGAAAACCTTTCGCCAGGCCTGCGATCAGCTTTTTGCTCAAAGGGATGCCCAGAAAAACGAGCAGGTTTCGCGCCAACAGCAACGCCTGGAGGACATGCAGGCCTTGATCGAGCGCATGGATGCCTGGCAGCCCAATCATGCAGACGATGTCACCACACTGGAGGCTTTTCTGGCTGATGCGGCAGCACTGGAGCCGCTTCCCCGCAACAGACGCAGCGATGGTATGCAAAAACGCCTGAGTGGCATTGTTCGCGCCCGCCGTGAACGCCTGGAGCGACTCAAGGTCGCTGCGCGGGTGCAGCAGTGGCAGTCAATCCTGCCGCTCGTTAACGCACACCTGGAGGCAGACCAGGCAGTGCTTGACAACACAGCGCTGGGTACTGACGTCAATGCCGATGATGTTCTGGATACCCCTCTGCCCGCTGAATTCAAGGCGGCCCACCAGCAGCGTAACCAGCAGCGGCATCACATTAAAACCAGCCCACTCCAACTGCAACAACTGCAAGACGAACTCGCACGTTTACGTGTGCATCTATCACTACTCGCCATTGGCCGTGTCAAGCAAAGTGATGAGCCACTGAGGTTGGCCATTCAGGTAGAACGCCTGAATGAAGGTTTTCAACAGGAACGTAGCCAGGAAGTGGAGCTCATTTCGATTCTTTCCGCCCTGCTGGCCCTGGGTCCCATGCCGCGCTCGCTATGGCAGGCTGATATCCGCGAGTTTGATGAGCTGCTAAGCCGTCTTTCACGACTGCCACCGCATTAAGGGTGCATTGTCAGCCCCCCTTGCAGGCGATAGCAATCATCAACCACCAGACCGCTGCAAAAAACAGAACGGGAGGCATAAGCCTCCCGTTCTGTTGGATTGGCAGGTGTCAACACAACCACCTGCAAGACTGGCGATGTCATGGGTTAATCAAGCGATTAACCCATGAACTGGCCGCCATTGATGTCAATATTGGCACCCGTAATGAAGCCTGACTCCTTATCGGCCAGGAAGGTTACCAGGCGACCGATCTCTTCTGGCGTACCATAACGCTTCACCGGAATGGTTTCACGAATGGCTTCGCGCACCTTCTCGGGAATTTTCATTATCATATCTGTTGCAATATAACCGGGCGAAATGGTGTTGACGGTAATGCCTTTGGTGGCCGTTTCCTGCGCCAACGACATGGTCAAACCGTGCATGCCTGCTTTGGCTGCGGCATAGTTCGCCTGGCCAAACTGACCTTTACGGCCATTGACTGATGAAATATTGATGATACGACCATAACCTTCGCCCAGCATGCTTTCGATCACACCACGACAGGTGTTGAAAACACTGTTGAGGTTGGTATCGATCACCTCGTTCCATTGCTCATGAGACATCTTTTTCATGGTGCCGTCACGTGTAATACCTGCACAGTTGACCAGCACACTGATGGGACCGTGCTCCGCTTCAATCGCACGCGCGCCCTCAATACACGCGTCAAAATCAGAAAGATCAACGCCGGAAAGCGCAATATTCTGATAACCGTTTGCCTGCTGATCTTCCAGCCATGATTTGGCTTTTTCTGGATTATTATACCCGGCAACTACCTGGTAACCAGCATCAGCCAGCGAACGACAGATTGCCGAACCGATACCACCAGTTCCACCAGTTACCCAGGCGACGGGGGCTTGATTGGCCATTGACTACCTCCCTGAAATAACAAACGGCTTGTTTTGCAATGCAGCGTCTATAGCAAGCCATTATGTGTAAGCGCATTTGCGCCCGAATCTGCAGCATGCTCAATTGCAATTGTTGGTCTATGGCATGCCGACAGCTATAACCTAACAGGAGTCACGGTGACGCAGTCAACATTATCAACGGCACACCGACTCTGCTTTGTCTGCTTTTATTACCCGCTTCATGGTCCAGGACACCGGTATCACCAGAATAATCCTTCCAAATCAGGACCTTGCACCGATACCTAGGCCAAAAAGGGGCAAACTCAATAAACAGTCTGAACCTCTATCATGTTGAAGCACTATGACGGTTACGCCTATAAGGCAAAAGTTGATAATGACGACTTGACGTTTGTGTATAAACCCGTAGAATACGCCACACGTTGATGCGGGGTGGAGCAGTCTGGTAGCTCGTCGGGCTCATAACCCGAAGGTCATCGGTTCAAATCCGGTCCCCGCTACCAATTTTTATTAGGCAGGTCAGTCATTTACTGGCCTGCTTTTTTGTTTTTGTTGTCAGGTCAACGTCCATTCAGAAAATATATTTGCCTGTTACATGGCTCGCCTGGAAAAATTTTTAGCCGCCGCTACCAGTCAATTCTAAAAAACGTTTAACCGTTTTTCTTTTGTCAACGAAACTGCATCCTCTCAGATACAATCAGCAACATGGTAACGCTTGCAACGATCTGCCGCGGACCACTGATGACTGGCCGAAAGCAAAGTTGCATCAAGCGTTGCTCTCGGTTAAGAACATACGGAACAGTTTTCTGTTGAACGTAATAAAAAGGAGTCAAGCAGAAGACCTGACCATGTTACGACGAACGCTGTCGCACCCAACCGTTACCATTGGTGTGTGCTCATAACGGGAGAAAGACATGCAGTGGGGACAGTTACTCGATATTGATGCATCCGCACGCGACGACGAACGGCAGGACCCGGAAGAGCGTCTGCTGGCCCAGATGATTACCGTCAAAATGGTCATGTTCCTGGGCAAGGATACCAACCTTGACAGCGATGAATGGCGTGGGCTGTTCAGCTGGCTAGGGCTTAAGATCCCCAAAAGGGTCGATGATAGCCATCTTTACCGCGACTATGCCCCTGCCTTGAAGCGCTGGTGGCGCCAGCAAACCAGCACACTGGACCCAAACGCCAGGGTTCAGGGCACACTCACCCTGCTGTGTGATGAAGTGGCTGATCTGCTTCAGCTCAACCCGCTGGAAAAAAAGCTGCTGATGTTTACCTGGCTGCGCCTTCGCCACCCCATCATCAACCCGGTGCTGCTCTCAGTGGAAGAGAACCGAGCCAGAAAACTTTTGGCACTGCTCACCGGCCATGGCAGCGATGAAGTTCACCTCAGCCTGCAGGATAACGGCCGCCTGAAACGCCTGGGCCTGCTGACCACCCAGAGCAACGGTCGCCTGCTGCTTGATCTGGATGATGTCCTGTCTGCGGGCCCTATGCTGCGGAACCTGGCGCCATTAGTAAACCATGACGTAGGCCTGCTTTCCTCCACCGCACTGCGTACCTTCATCACTGACAACCTGATGAGCCTCTGCCCGATCCAGGAAGCCGGGGGCTTCTCGATGGCCAGCTTTGGTGCGGTCCCCTTGCGCCAACTCGCGGTTGATTACCTGCAACAGGCTATCAACAACCACCAGGCCGGCGCCAATATCCTGATTTACGGCCATCCGGGCGTTGGCAAGACCGAACTGGTCAAAACCCTGGCCACCCAGCTAAAAGTGCCACTTTACGGTGTGCCTGTGGTCGACAAGGGCGACGACGTGCTCACGCCCAGCAAACGTCTCCACCGTTACCAGGTGGTGCAAAAGCTGATTGACCAGCGTCCCGGCATGGTAATGTTTGACGAGATCGAAGATGTCATCAACGACGAGGACGCCCTGCCCAAAGGCTGGATGAACCAGTTGCTTGAGAGCAACCCCAAGCCAGGCCTGTGGATCAGCAACAGCGTCAACTGGCTGGACCCTGCCTACCTGCGTCGCTTCGACCTGATCATTGAAGTCAAGACACAGCGCGGTGAACAGGCCCGTGAACATTTCCAGCAATTGCTGCAAGCCTTACCGGTCACCGCTCAGGGACGCGATTACCTTTCACGCCAGGAATGGATGACGCCTGCCGCCGCAGAGCAACTGTGCCGCCTTGGGCAGCTGTTGAACCCGCGCACCCCACAGCGCAACGAACAGCACCTGGATACCCTGATGAGCCACCGCCTCAAAGCGCTTGGCCACAGCGCTGACCGCCCACAAGTGCCGCTTCGCACTGATGGCCCCCGGATGCCTGAATACCGCCTTGAATGGCTCAACACCCGCCCCGGGCTGGACAGTATTGTACAGCGACTGTCCCGTCGTCAGCGC
The DNA here is from genome assembly GCF_007625055.1 of Halomonas sp. Lineage (GTDB taxonomy): Bacteria > Pseudomonadota > Gammaproteobacteria > Pseudomonadales > Halomonadaceae > Vreelandella. The sequence goes on along the minus strand of NZ_VMQS01000014.1, from coordinate 19,738 downwards.
GGACGACTTTGCCTGCACGGTTTGCCTGGCAGCGGCAAGACGGCCCTGGCCCGCCATCTGGCAACACGCCTGGAACGTGACTTGATCACTGCCCACGCCAGTAGCCTGATGGACAAGTATGTGGGAGGCACCGAAGCCAAGCTGGCGGCTCTGTTCGAGCGGGCGCGCGAACAGAAAGCCGTGCTGCTATTGGATGAAGTGGATACCTTGCTGATGCAGCGCGATAATGGCATGCAGAGCTGGGAAATCTCCCATACCAATGAACTGCTGGTACAGATTGAAAACTTTGCGGGGATTCTGCTTGCCACCACCAACCGGGTAGACAGCCTGGATCGCGCCGTCATGCGTCGCTTTGATCTTAAGGTCGAGTTCTTACCGCTTACCCCGGAACCATTGCGCGATCTGCTAAGAGCAATATTGCCCGAACGTGATCATGCACGCCTGGCCGACATACCCAAGACCCACCTGGCCAGCCGTCGCCTGACGCCAGGCAACGTGCGCACGGCACTGGATCAGCTTGACCTGCGAGGCCTACCCCTGCGCCTGAATACCCTGCTGGATGCCCTGACGCTGGAGGAACGTGAGCAGCACGGCCAGCGCCAACCCATGGGTTTTGTGTAGCCCAGACGTCTCACCAGCCTCAGAAGGAGCGACTCATGGCGCACCTGACACACGATATCCTTGAGTGCCCCCGCGTCGCCGTGTACGGCACCCTCAAGCAGGGGCACCGCAACCATCACTGGATGGAAAATGCCCACCTGCTCGGCCAGGACCGGCTGACAACCCTTTCCCTCTATGATCTGGGCCCCTACCCAGGGGCAAAAGCCCTGCCCTCTCAGGGTGTGTCAGTCGAAGTCTACGTTATTAACGCTGAACAGCTTGCCTTTCTCGATCAATTGGAAGGCTACGCCGCCGCTGCACCGAGCGAGGGGCTTTACAACCGTGCCATCTTTCCCACCCGACACGGTAAAGCCTGGTGTTATCTCTATAACCCCGAAGTCAATGAACGAATGAAGATTGAAACGGGAGAGTGGTGAAGGGTTGATATGACCCCATAGCAAAACGCCCCCGCACTTTTCAGTGCGAGGGCGTTATCAGCCTAACGCGTCAGCGGATCAGGCGGTTTCGCGACGACGCACCGGCGCGCCACCTTCAGGGCGTCGACGGGGCGCACGCTCAGGCGCACTGTCTTCGCTGATTTCCAGCGGACGACCGGCAACCCGGGCACGTCCCATCTTGGCAAGAATGGTGCTTGGCAAGCCGCTGGGCAGCTCGACCACTGAAAAGGCGTTGCGGATATCGATGCGCCCGATACGCGCGCCCTCAATGCCACCTTCATTGGCCAGTGCGCCCACCAGTTGACCTGGCTTGACGCCATCTTTATGGCCTACTGATACGCGATAACGGGTCATGCCTTCAGACGGCGCGCGCTCACGGCGCGGGCCACCGCGGCTTTCGTTGCCGCCCGCACGCTCACGCGGTGCACGTTCTTTGCGTGGTGCCTGCAAGCGACCAATCGGTGCTTCATCCGCACGCGCCATGGCAGAGAATGCACAGGCCAGCTCAATCGGGTCATAACCTTCTTCAACCAGACGCTCAACCAGAGCACGCTGTTCGTCAGCACCCTTGGTCAAGGCAGCAATGACGCGCTGATGGAAGGCTTCATCACGATGTGCACGGATGGCGGATTCGTCCGGCAGCGGCATTTCGCTCATTTTCTGGCCGGTTGCCTGTTCCATCCAACCGATCTTGCGGGCTTCACGGAAACCGGCGAAAGTAATTGCGATACCGCTACGTCCGGCCCGGCCTGTACGCCCGATACGGTGGGTATAGGCTTCGGAATCCTGCGGCAGATCGTAATTGATTACGTGTGTAATGCGCGAGACATCCAGGCCGCGTGCGGCCACATCAGTGGCAATCAGGACATCAACCTTGCTGCGCTTGAGACGGGTAATGGTGCGCTCTCGCAGGCTCTGATCCAGGTCACCTGACAGGCCGGCCGCGTTGACACCACGAGCAGTCAGCTGCTCCACCAGGGTTGTACAGGCGGCGCGGGTACGCACGAAAACGATAGCAGCATCAACTGGTTCGACTTCAAGAATACGCGCCAGGGCTTCCAGTTTGGCACCCCCATCGACACGTACAACGCGCTGCTCGATATTCTCCCCCGTCGTGGTACGCGACTCAATCGCCACCTTGACCGGATCAACCAGGTAACGGTTGACGATACGCTCGATTTCAGTCGGCAGCGTAGCTGAGAAGAACACCCGCTGAGCGTCTTTGGGTGTATCGGCAACAACACGCTTGACGTCATCAATAAAGCCCATGCGCAGCATTTCATCGGCTTCATCCAGCACCAAGGCAGACAGGCCGTTAAGTTTGAGGCTGCCGCGGTCGAGGTGATCAATGATACGCCCCGGCGTACCCACTATCACCTGAGCGCCACGCTTGAGCGCCTGCATCTGTTCGCGGTATTCCATGCCACCGCACAGGATGGCCACTTCCAGACCTTTCAGATTCTGGCCATAGCTTGAAAACGAGGCAGCAACTTGCTGCGCCAGCTCACGGGTTGGGGCCATTACCAACACCTGAGGCTCACGACGGGTCAGGTCCAGACGTGACAGTAGCGGCAGTGCAAATGCCGCCGTCTTGCCGGTACCGGTCTGAGCCTGGCCCAGCATATCGCGGCCTTCGAGCAGCGCGGGAATGGTTTTCACCTGAATGGGTGACGGCGTTTTATAGCCGAGAGTTTCAACAGCAGACAAAACGGCAGGCAAAAGAGCCAGATCGCCAAAACTTTCGCCAACAGCGGGCGAATCGACAGAAGTCGTGGTCATTAATCACACCTTGGTAGGCCGATATATTAAACGGCAAAAAAACGTCAAAAGCGTCTCTGACTCGATGACGAGCAGAACTCGATTCATGCAGCACAACTGCAAGCGGCAGAAGGCGTTATAGGGAGTCGGAGACGCCGGTCGCACCAAGCATTGACAGCCAGAACCGCGTTGGCGGGCTGACCGCTGTGGCGACCTTCTGCGCCAGCTTTGGAAACAGACCTTGAGTCTGTTCAGCGGCGCGCCATCTTCACACATCAATGAGCGCTCTCGAAGAGGCTCTGCGCTAGCCTGAACATTCAGTTCGGGCATTCGTCATGATGGAGGGGTCAACACATGCGAGGAAGGCGCATACTAACATCGTGCTAATCATCTGACCAGCAGGATCATGTTTCTTTATGACATCTCCCCCGCAAGCGCGACATCAGTCATGCGGCTGCCATACGCCTTTACCGGCCAGGCGGGAACGATCATGTGCACGCTCAAGATCAAGCAAGGGACCCGCCGGGACGATGCGTGTGGGATTGATCATGTCATGACTGTAATAATAGTGCCGTTTGATATGCTCCATATTGACCGTTTCAGCCACACCCGGCCATTGATAGATTTCACGCAGATAATTGGAAAGGTTAGGGTAATCTTCAATACGCTTTAGATTACATTTGAAATGGCCGTGGTAGACAGCATCAAAGCGCACCAGAGTGGTAAAGAGACGAATATCTGCTTCGGTCAACCACTCACCGGCCAGGTAACGCTGCTGATCCAGACGTTGCTCCATGCGCTCCATGGAGTCAAACAGGGCGGTCACGTGCTTTTCATACACTGCCTGATCAGTGGCAAAACCTGACTTATACACGCCATTGTTGATGTGCTCATAAACGTCGGCGTTCACTGCATCGATTTCTTCTTGCAATGCAGGCGGATAAAAATCCAGCCGATTACCCGTCATGCCATCAAAGGCCTGATTAAAAATGCGCAACAGATCGGCGGACTCATTATTGACAATCACATTGCGCTGCTTGTCCCACAGCGCGGGCACGGTAACCCGGCCGGTGTAATGCGGATCGGTCAGCGTATAAAGCTGGTGATGATAGTACACGCCATTAACCGGATCACCGCTTGACCCTTCGCTTTGCTCATAGGTCCAGCCCTGATCCAGCATTAGCGGGCTGACATGGGAAGCGCCAACCAGGCCACCCAGCCCCTTGAGTGCGCGCATGATCATGACTCTGTGGGCCCAGGGGCAGGCAAGCGACACATAAAGATGATAGCGATCAGCCTCTGCCGGGTGGCTATTAACACCCTGCGGCGCTTGACGACCTATCCAATCGCGCAGCTGGGCAGATTCGCGCACAAATTCTCCGCCGTGCTTATCAGTGTCATACCACTGATCCTGCCAATTGCCGTTAACCAAAAGCCCCATGATGCGCCTCCTGAACTGATGAATGGCATTGCAAGCGACAATGTTGAAAACACCCGCTGGACAACACCTTGAACAAATCAGCATACCCAGTCGGTCGTATGCCACAAGCGCATGTTTTACGGTGTAACGTTCGACTCAGTCGAATCATTCGACGTACGCTCAGCGACTGCCTGTTTCAGCGCTTTTGCCATGGCATGAGCAGCAGGCCCTGCCCGATCACGGTCACGAAAAATAATCTGGATAGGTACTTCTCGGATTGCACCTGCCGCAAGAGGAAGTGGTTTAAGGCATTGGGCGGCAAGGTCCTCGGCAATGCGGGTTTCCGGTAGCCAGGCAAAACCCAGCCCGCGCTTGACCATATCCAGGGATGTATGTAGATGCCCGACCGTCCAGCGCTGTTCAGCCTTGAGCCAACCCGCGTTGACTGATTGACGAAGAGCGCTATCGCGCACGACCAGTTGGCGATACTGGGCCAGATCACGCAGATCCAGTTCACGCCCCAACTGATGCAGAGGATGCTCCGGATGAGCCACTGCAATAAAGCGAACGTTGACCAGAGGTTCTCCCAGGAAACCCTGAGCCTCCAACCCTGTGATCACCAGGTCTGCCCGGGCGTCGTAGAGCATTTCGATTCCGCCATTGAGGACGCTTTCATGCAACTGTACCCGCACCTGGGGAAAATCTGCTGAAAACTGTTCAAGTGCACGGGCCTGTGCCGCCTCAGGAAACGTCTGGTCGATCGCAACGACAATTTCAGCTTCGAGACCTGACGCCAGCCTGGCAGCAACATCCTCAAGGGAAGCGGAGCTTTCAATTAATTGCCGTGCACGCCTGAGCAGCAGTTCACCGGCTTCGGTCAAACGCACCTGACGCCCAACCGGCTCAAGCACCTGAACGCCAAGCTGTTCCTCAAGCTTATGGACAGCATGGTTCAGGGTCGACGGGCTTTTATGAATGGCTTCCGCCGCGCGAGCAAAACCACCGTGATCGACAACAGCGGCCAACATCTGCCATTGGGCAAGTGTGACTCGTGACATTTCGAATTCCTCGACGCCTAACAGCAAAATTTTCACTTAATTTTCGAAAAACTTGCACCATGATGCCATCAAATTCATTCAGGTAGTGATGCGCCCGTCAAACACAGTAAAAAAAGCGACCGATAGGCAGCATTTGCGCGGCCTACCTAGCTCACCTTTATTTACATTTTGGCTATTATTTTTAGGCACGGTAGCTGTTAAAGTATAAGAAAAGCTAAAAAAGATAACACTTACTCTCCTAGCATACTGTGGCAAGCCTCATGTCTTCCGCCGCATTCTTTCTGTATGTCTATACAGTCTGTTCACTGACCATGACATAGGGTAAGGTAAAACAACATATATTTTTATTGTCATGTTTATTTATCAAGCCGGTGGTCAATTTACCTATGCTGCGAATACTTCATTCGCTGCCTCGCACTCATAAGTTATTGTTATTACCAGTGGCCACCATGGTCACGGTGCTGGGCACACAAAAGTTACTGACGTTGTATCAGGGTTATCAAATTACAGACGCATCTTCCGAGAGCGTTTACCTTCCCCTCTCCGAAAATGCTTCTCCTGGCCTGCCTTCCTTGAACGAAGAAAAAACGCCTGTGGCAAACGCCATTGACAAGGCTTCCCGCGCCATTGACATTACTCGGCACAGCCTTGTACCCCCCGAGTTACAGCCAATGGAGCTGGCTGACTTCAACATGATCGACAGTGCCAACGCCACCTCCCAGCCAGATCAGGACACCCAGCCAGTGACAGCTCTGGAGGACGGGGCGCTACATATAGCCGTTGTGTTGGGTACCCTCACCAACGGCATGCTGGAAGCGCATTCAAGCCCCGATCAGGATGACGCAGTTGCCGATGCCACCTCCTATGAGGATTATGACATCGACCTTATTGATACAAGTTCTTATCTTGATTTTGAGTTGGCCGCTGAAGAACCCTATGTTCCCGAATGGCAAACTCACCTGGTCAGTTCCGGTGAAACTTTTGCTGTTGTTGCTCAAGACGTGCTGAGCATGGGGTACAGCGAAGTGTTGACGCTTCTTGAGGCGATGCCTAACCCGCGCCTTTTGACCCACTGGCGATCCGGCCAGCATTTTGATTACCAGCTTGACGAGCAAGGCGAGCTTCTGGCCTTGAAGATGATGCATAACCGCCGCGACGGCGTGCTCATTGAACGTGCTGAAGATCAGCTGGACATTACCGTTATTGAACGTCAGGGTGAACCGATACAACGTCTCTACGCGGGCACCCTGAATGGCAGCTTTGCCCGCTCAGCTCAGTCAACCGGGCTAGGCAGTGATGTTGTCACTGACGTCACCCAATTGCTTGAAAAAAAGTACGACTTTCGGCGCGACAGCCGACGCGGTGACAACTTCCAGGTTCTGGTTGAGTCTGACATGATTGATGGTCAAGCCTTTGATTCGCGAGTATTGGCTGTGCGCTATGAAGGCGAACGCATGGACCTGACGCTGGTGCGTAATACATCCGATGACAACTTCTATACCGAAGAAGGCAACAGCCTTGACCCCTCTTTCTCTCGCTATCCATTCCAGGGCAGCTATCGGTTGAGCTCCCACTTCAACCCGCGTCGTAAACACCCGGTTACCGGGCGAGTCTCACCCCATAATGGCACTGATTTCGCCATGCCGATTGGTACACCGATTACTGCCCCGGCAAACGGACGCGTTGACCGCGTCGATTATCACAATGCGGCTGGACGCTATGTTGTCATCAAGCACGATAATGGCTATCGCACGCGTTACCTGCATCTATCCCGCTCATTGGTGAAGCCTGGAGAGCGTGTAGAAATGGGCGAAGAAATTGCATTGTCAGGCAATACTGGTCGCAGCACAGGCCCTCACCTGCATTACGAGGTTCATGTTAACAACAAGCCAGTCAACGCCATGAACATTGATCTCCCGGAGAATACCGGCTTGCGCGGGAATGCACTGCTGGCCTTCCAGCGCCAGGCAGCGCCTGTTCTAGCCGCTTTGGATAGTGGTGAAACCGGCAACATAAGCGTGGCAACCTATGCCGCCGAAGGCGACGTCGAATAGGTTTTCACTCGTCTTTTGATATCGTCAGCCATGACTCGTAAAAAGCTTCGAGAAACGGCTGATGATATTATCGGTCCTGGTCCAGCGCCGTCAGAATACGTGAATCCCGCTGATAGATATCAGCCCGGAACGTTACCTCACCGTCTACATCAGGCCAAGCAGTCAAATAATGTAGGGCCACTGGGATCTGCTCGGGCAAATTTACTTGAATATCACTGCGCGAAGAGCGCTTAAGTGTTTGCAGCCCTTGGCGACTGCCCGAATCTTCAAGCAACTTTTTTGCCAGCTCGTCGACGCCTTCCACTCTTACACAACCTGAACTGAGTGCCCGACGTTCACGCCCGAACAGACTGCGCGATGGCGTATCGTGAAGATAGATCAT
>NZ_VMQS01000014.1:4028-11908 GCF_007625055.1 Halomonas sp. | reverse complement strand
CCTACCACAACCCGTGACTGCCAGCGTTCACCCGAGGGACGCACATAGATCAGCGAATAACCGGCAAGATCCACCCATAACCTCGGCGGCTGTTGTTCAAAGACAGGTGCCAGCCAGCGCGCCCGCTCCAGATTAACGCGCAGCTGATCAATACGTGATGCGATAGAGGCGTTCAGCGCCTCGCGCGTATTACGCCCGACCACGCCATCATCCTTGAGCAGGTGGCGGCGCTGAAAACGCTTGACGGCGCCCTCCAGTTCGCTGTCAAAGAGCTCTGGATCATTACTTTCAAGCCCCAGCGCCGGGTAGGCTTCTACCTGGCCAGTCAATAACCCCGTTGCACCCCAATAAGTTAGCCGTTGGCGCAGTGTCATTACATCCGGATGACGATCCCCCTGACGCAGTGCTTCATCGCGTGGCGGAAAAAAGGCCACACTGGCCTGGTCCATGGCGCGATATTCAGCCAGCGCCTGACGCAACGCTTGATAATGGGCCTGCCCGGGGCGAACTCGCTCAAAGGCACCGGCCACATCATCAGCGAGAAGCCGCTGAATGATATCAGCCATCGGCAAAGGGCGGCCTTCAGGCCCATCCCAGTCTGGCACCAAGCGGCGAGGATCTGTTTTACCATTCTGAAGATGGGTCAGGGCTTTAAGCAGTTGATGCGTGGCATCAATGTCAAAATCCGCTTTACCCGCAGCATCGGCTGCACGACTGGCCTTATAGTCAGACAGCAATTTATCGATGGCGTAGTCTTCCACCGTCAGCCCATCGCCTGTCAGCTCACTCAGCGCCTCTACCAGGGCATTAACGCGGCGTTCGCTTTGCCATACCAGCGCATTGCCCAGCTGGGCATAAAAAACGTCCAATGGCTGATCAGCCGCAACGTTTTCGCCAGCGCTTTTCTGTGCCAGGACAGCGCGTACTGCCTCACTCTCCGCCACCCCGGCCTGCGTGGCGGGTTGCGCGGGTTCCAATAAAAGTGAATCGGCAAACGTTGGCATGACTCCGTCTTTTTTATCTGCCATGGCAGGTAGCATGACGCTAATAGAGGCCGTCAACACCATGCCAAGCGGCCATCGACTTATGGAGCTCACCCAATGTTTTAGGGATATTTTCTCGTTCATCGCCTCTCCTTGCGTTATTATTCTAGCAATTTTCCTTGGCTTTCTCTTCAGGCTTTAACAAGAACAAGTCGGACACCTTTACTTCAAACATCCGGCACCACAAACATGGAACTTACAGATGATGTTTCCCTTCAAGATAGCAGCATTGCTGATCAGCTTCTCGACCTTACCCGCTCACGCTTCTAATTTCTTCGCCAACAGCGCCACTGCCCCACCATCCGGCACATCACCACTCCATCATCAACTCAAGCAGTTGGCACCACAGGCGACGGCTGATGCCTTACGAATGGCCGCTCAGGCACTCAACTGTGCCGACCCGAATGCAGAGCGTCTGGCGGTGATTGATTATTCACTTCCTTCTTCCGAACCGCGCATGTGGGTGTTTGACCTCGAACAGCATGAGCTTTTGTTCGAGGAACTGGTTTCCCACGGGCAAGGTTCTGGCGATGCCCTCGCCGAGGAATTTTCCAACACCCCGGACAGCCATCAGTCCAGTCTCGGCCTGTTTCGAACCATGAACAGTTATTACGGCAGCAACGGTTACTCATTACGCCTTGAAGGTCTGGAGCCAACGGTCAATGACCTGGCTTTTGAACGGGCCATTGTCATACATGGCGCTGATTATGTCAGTGAAGATTTCATCACCCAGACGGGTCGTCTGGGCAGAAGTCATGGCTGCCCGGCTGTGAGGACTGATGTGACTTACCCCTTGATCGATAGCATCAAGGAAGAGCAGTACGTGTTCGCCTATTCCCCAGATCCGGTTTTTCTTGCCGAATCCACCTACCTCAACTGCAACAATGATGCGCAAATGGCACAACGGTGAACCGCTTTGAGGTTCGGGCAATCAATCCCAGAGGGGCTGGGAGATGCTATTGATCGAAGCAGGCGACCAGACGACGTTGGGCTTCAGCAGCTCCCACCTCATTCATCCTGGCAATATTGTGATCAGGTATCTGCTGCGTGTCGCCGTAGTATTCGATCGCCTTGCTCAGGCTTTCCTCTCTTAGCAAGTGTACCATTGGGTAGGGGGAGCGATTGGTGTAGTTGGGCGCATCATCCGGGTGAGCGTCCGCAAAGCAATAATCCGGATGAAAACTGGCAAGCTGGTAGATGCCTTCATAGCCCTGATCCACCAACAGCCGGTCCGCCAGTTCGATAAAATCCAGATAGTGTTCGAAATCCTTGAACAGGGTCGGAAACACAATCAAGGTGGTTTCCGTTGTCGGCTGCTCGTCCAGCCACTGGACTTCCTTTATCAGTTCTTCCAACGCCAGTGCCAGCTTTTTTACCCGTGAAACAGCGACCCTGATGCTGCCCCGATCACGTTCCCGCCGAGCAAACGGGCAAATATTCATGGCCACAATCACATCACTGACCCAACGACGGGTGTGGCGAATGACATCTTCATCGTTGCCTTGCATAGAGACCTCTTGACTGAAAAATCTACTTTTCACCACAGTACCGATTTGATCACCGCCACTGGTACTCATGACTTAACTCACGCATCATACTGTTTTCACGCTTCAATAGGCAGCTTCTCTCGCCATGTCACCCAACCTGATACCTGCTCCCCCGCGTCCCTTCCAGGGGTTTTTCGGCGTTTTCCGCTACAGCAGCCGAGCGCTCTCTCTGGTGTGGCAAACGTCTCCCAAAATGATGATTGGCCTTGCCGTGTGCACGCTGGTGGCAGGTGTGCTGCCGGCTGTCGCGACCTGGGTGGGACAACTGATAGTGGATGGCGTGGTCGCAGCCATGGAATCCTATCAGGCCAGCAGTTCATTGATGGCAGTGATTACGCCTGTTCTCTGGCTGGTTGCTCTGGAAGGCGCCATCATTGCGCTGATTACGCTGGCCCAACGCGGGCTCAGTGCTCAGCAGTCGTTGCTGCGGGCAATGCTGGGCCAGAAAGTCAACGTCATGATCCTTGAGAAAGCCGGTACGCTGTCGCTCAGCCAGTTCGAGGATTCCGAGCTTTACGACAAGCTTACCCGTGCACGTCGCGAAGCCTCGACCCGGCCCTTGGGGCTGGTAAACAAAACCTTCAGCCTGTTACAGAATGCCATTTCTCTGGTCAGCTTCGGGGTATTGCTGGTGCAGTTTTCTCCCTGGGCGCTATTGATCCTGATAGCGGGCGCCCTGCCGGTGTTTCTCTCTGAAGCCAAGTTTTCCGGCGATGCCTTTCGCCTGTTTCGCTGGCGTTCACCCCAGTCACGCATGCAGATGTATCTGGAGACGGTGCTGGCCCGGGAAGACAGCATCAAGGAAGTCAAACTGTTTGGCCTGGAGCCTCTTTTTTTGCAGCGCTATCGTGATATTTTCGCTCGTCTGTTCAAAGAGGAAAGGTTGCTTACCCTGCGCCGCGAAGCCTGGGGGTTCGGGCTTGGCCTGATTGGCACCCTGGCCTTTTATATGGCCTATGGCTGGGTCGTGCTTGAAACCGTGGTCGGCGCCTTGACCCTGGGACAGATGACCATGTACCTGATGGTGTTCAAGCAGGGCCAAAGCGCGCTGTCAGCCTGCCTGACCTCGATCAGTGGCATGTACGAGGACAACCTCTATCTGTCCAACCTGTATGAGTACCTTGAGCAGCCCACCGAGCAGGAAAACGGTGAAATCACCGTCGGTGCCACCCCTGGCGACGGCTTACGCTTCGAGCAGGTCAGTTTTGCCTATCCAGGCGGGAGTGAAGTACTGCACGATATCTCCCTGCATCTGAAACCTGGCGAAAGTCTTGCCCTGGTGGGTGAGAATGGTTCTGGCAAAACCACCCTGATCAAGCTGTTAACGCGTCTTTACCACCCGACACAAGGCCGTGTCCTGCTGGATGGTAGTGACCTGCGCGACTGGGAAACAGCGGCACTGCGACAACGCATCGGAGTGATCTTCCAGGATTTCGAACGTTATCAGTTACAGGTAGGCGAGAACCTGGGGGTAGGTGATACGCAGGCATTCAGTGATGAACAACGCTGGGCACGCGCGGCTCATCACGGACTGGCCGACGACTTTATCAACCGTATGGAGAAAGGCTATCATACCCAGCTGGGCCGATGGTTCAAGAATGGCCAAGAACTGTCCGGCGGCCAGTGGCAGAAAGTGGCCCTTTCCAGAGCGTATATGCGCGAAAATGCCGACATCCTGGTGCTCGATGAGCCAACAGCCGCCATGGATGCCGCAGCAGAAGCCGCCGTCTTTGCACGTTTCAGGGAACATAGCCGCGACAAAATGACCATCCTGATTTCACATCGTTTTTCTACGGTAAGAAGTGCCGAGCAGATTATCGTGATTGATCAGGGCCGCATTATTGAGCGCGGCACACATCAAGCACTTTTACACAGCGATGGCCGCTACGCGTCACTGTTTCGCCTGCAGGCAAAAGGCTACCAATAAACGGAGCCAGGCAGGCGGATTGTCTTACTCGCAGTTGTGCCAAATCGCAATGTCAGGTATAGCTATTAGCTACATCTGTAATTCACCATAAAAGCCATTAGGGAGATCCAACGTGAAGATTGGTGCACCCAAGGAGATTGCTCCCGGTGAAGCGCGCGTCGCGCTGACCCCGGAAAGCGCTCTTCAACTCCAAAAGCTTGGACACGACTGCTTCATCGAAGCCGGTGCCGGCAAGGCCGCCGGCTTCGATGACGCGGCTTATCGCGACGCCGGAGTCAGCATTATTGACGGCGGGGCCAAAGCGCTCTGGGATGCGGTGGATACCGTCATCAAGGTGCGCGAGCCTTATGAAGAAGAAGCTCACTACTTGCACAAAGGACAGACCCTGATCAGCTTCTTCTGGCCCGCCCAGAATGAAGCGATGCTGGAAACCTGCAAAGGTCAGGGCGCCAGCGTGATTGCCATGGATATGGTGCCACGGATTTCCCGCGCCCAGAAGATGGATGCCCTGTCATCCATGGCCAATATCGCCGGTTATCGCGCGGTGATCGAAGCGGGTAATAACTTTGGGCGCTTCTTTACTGGCCAGGTAACGGCGGCCGGTAAGGTTCCACCCGCCAAGGTGCTGGTTATTGGTGCCGGCGTTGCGGGGCTTGCGGCCATCGGTACGGCCACCAGCCTGGGCGCCGTGGTGCGCGCCTTTGATGTGCGCCCGGAGGTCTCTGAGCAGATCGAATCGATGGGCGCCGAGTTTCTGTTCCTCGACTTCGATGAAAGCCAGGACGGTTCCGAGACCGGTGGCTACGCCGCGCCCTCCAGCCCCGAATTCCGCGAGAAGCAGCTGGAATGCTTCCGTGCCCAGGCACCGGATATCGATATCGTGATCACCACGGCACTGATACCCGGCCGCCCTGCTCCCAAGCTGTGGCTTGAGGACATGGTAGAAGCCATGAAGCCCGGTTCGGTCATTATCGACCTGGCCGCGGAAAAAGGCGGCAACTGTGATCTGACCAAGCCCGATGAGCGGGTTGTCTCTGATAACGGCGTGGTTGTCGTAGGTTATACTGACTTCCCGTCACGCATGGCGACCCAGGCATCACTCCTGTACGCCACCAACATCCGCCATATGGTGGCCGACCTGACGCCGGAAAAGGATGGCGTGGTGGTTCACAACATGGAAGACGACGTCATTCGTGGCGCGACGGTCACCCATCAGGGGGAAATCACTTATCCGCCGCCCCCGCCCAAGGTCAAGGCCATTGCTGCTGCCCAGCCCAAGCCCAAGGAAAAAGAGCCCACGCCAGAAGAGAAGAAGGCGGCCGAACTTGCCAGCTTTAAGGCACAGACCAAGCAACAGGTCAGCCTGATTGCCGTGGCGGCGGCGCTGTTACTGGCCGTCGGCCTGGTCGCGCCTGCCAGCTTCATGCAGCATTTCATCGTCTTTGTACTGTCGGTCTTCATTGGTTTCCAGGTGATCTGGAAAGTCGCACATTCGCTGCATACGCCGCTTATGTCCGTCACCAACGCCATTTCGTCTATCGTTATCCTTGGCGCACTGATCCAGATTGGTTCATCCAGCCTGCTGATTACCGTTCTGGCCGCGGCTGGGATCTTTATGGCGTCGATCAATATTTTCGGCGGTTTCCTCGTGACACGGCGCATGCTCGCCATGTTCCAGAAATCGTAAAGCGGGGGATAACAGTATGGTATACGGATTCACAATTGCGACCTATGTAGTCGCGGCAGTTCTTTTTATCCTCTCGCTGGGCGGCCTATCCGGGCAGGAAAGCGCTAAGCGTGCTGTCTGGTACGGCGCTGTTGGCATGGCAATCGCCGTCATCGGCACGCTGATCGGACCGGGTCAGGGGCTATGGCCGGCATCCCTTGTGCTTATCGCCTTGGGCGCAGCCGTCGGCTACCAACTGGCCAACAGGGTAAAAATGACACAGATGCCCGAATTGGTGGCGATCATGCACAGCCTGGTCGGGTTGGCAGCAGTGATTGTCGGCTTCAATGCCGATATCATGATCAACACCATTGCGGATATCTACACAGCCAATGACCTGGTCTTTGGCGCGGTCGGTGCGGATGGGTACACCGCCATCGGCCTGCCGCAGCAAATCAACGATGGCCTGTCGTCTTTCGGTCAGCTTATCGCCAAGAAATCGTCGGTCGAAATTACCATCCTGCGGGTCGAACTGGTGCTGGGCATCTGGATCGGTGCGGTCACCTTTACCGGGTCGATCATTGCCTATGGCAAGCTCGCAGGCCGAGTGAACACCGCCGCTCAGAAACTGCCGGGCGGGCATCTGCTGAACGCAGCAGCGGCCATTGGCTCTCTGGTATTGGTGTTTGCCTATCTGGGCGGCGCGGGCAGCTGGACCCTGATCTTGCTGACGTTGCTGGCACTGTTCATTGGTTACCACCTGATCATGGGTATCGGCGGGGCAGACATGCCCGTCGTCGTGTCCATGCTCAACAGCTATTCCGGTTGGGCAGCAGCGGCTATCGGTTTCAGCCTCGGCAATGACCTGCTGATTGTAGTGGGCGCACTGGTGGGCAGCTCTGGCGCAATCCTGAGCTACATTATGTGCAAGGCCATGAACCGCAGTTTTATCAGCGTTATTCTGGGGGGCTTTGGTGGCCCTAGCGGCCCGGCGGCAGAAATCGAAGGCGAGCAGATTGCGATTGATGCCAATGGGGTGGCGGCAGCGCTTAACGATGCAGACAGCGTGGTTATCGTGCCCGGTTACGGCATGGCAGTAGCTCAGGCCCAGAATGCAGTGAATGAACTGACCCGCAAACTGCGCGCAGCAGGCAAGGAAGTACGTTTTGGCATACACCCGGTTGCAGGGCGCCTGCCAGGGCATATGAACGTACTGCTGGCAGAAGCCAAGGTGCCTTACGATATCGTGCTGGAAATGGACGAAATCAACGATGACCTGTCTTCTACCGATGTGGTGATCGTGATTGGCTCCAACGATATCGTTAATCCGGCCGCTCAGGACGACCCGAACAGCCCGATTGCGGGTATGCCGGTTCTTGAGGTCTGGAATGCCAAGCAGGTGTTTGTATGCAAGCGCGGCCAGGGCACTGGCTACTCGGGCATCGAAAACCCGCTGTTCTTCAAGGAGAACACGCGCATGTTCTACGGCGATGCTAAATCCAGCATTGAATCATTGCTGCCGCAGATTGATTAATGGCAAGCTGATCAGCAGGTTCTTACGCCTTAACTGAATCAGATCTGGTAATGCGAACGCCCCTTCGGGGGCGTTTTTTGTGGTTTTTTGCCATTCAGCAAAAATATTAGTCAAGCTTCATGCTGCATTGCAATAAATAAGGTCTATACTGCTTAGGGTACCC
>NZ_VMQS01000014.1:0-3928 GCF_007625055.1 Halomonas sp. | reverse complement strand
GACACACCATGTCCCGGAAACCTGATCAGGAGACAGAATGATTGATCTTCGAAGTGACACTGTTACTCGCCCCACCCCCGCCATGTATGCCGCGATGCAAAATGCGCCGGTGGGCGATGATGTATGGGGCGATGATCCGACTGTTAATACCTTTCAGCAGCGCCTTGCGCAAGAAACAGGCAAGGAAGCAGCGCTGCTGTTTCCAACCGGCACCCAAAGCAATCTGGTGGCACTGATGGCTCACTGCGAGCGCGGGGACGAATACATTGTGGGTCAGTCCGCACATACATACCGCTGGGAAGGCGGTGGTGCCGCTGTGCTGGGCAGTATCCAGCCTCAACCTATCGATAATGCTGCCGATGGCAGCCTGCCGCTGGAAAACATCCGAGCAGCGGTAAAAGAAGACGACTTCCATTTTGCCCGCACGCGTTTGCTGGCACTTGAAAACACCATTAGCGGCAAGGTTCTTTCGGCTGATTACGTTCACCAGGCTACCGACCTGGCTCGCCAACATGGCCTGGCGACACACCTTGATGGCGCTCGCCTGTTTAATGCTGGCGTAGCTACCCAGACGCCCCTTCAGCACCTCTGCCAACCCTTTGACAGCATTTCTTTGTGTTTTTCCAAGGGGCTCGGCGCACCTATCGGGTCAGCCCTGGTAGGCTCTGAGACCTTGATTGGGCGTGCCCGTCGCTGGCGTAAAGTAGTCGGCGGCGGCATGCGCCAGTCCGGGGTGGTGGCGGCCGCCTGCCTGCATGCGCTTGAGCATCATGTTGACTCACTGGCCGAGGATCATCGTCGAGCCGCCGCGCTGGCAGATGGATTGGCGCAACTCCCTGAGGTCGAAATAGCGTCAAAGGCCACCAACATGCTGTTTGTACGCTTTCCCGCTGATCATCTGGACGCCCTGACCGCCTGGTTCAAACAACACGCGATTCTGATCGAACCTCTTTACAGTCAGGGTACGACCCGCCTGGTCACTCACCGGGATATCAGCGACGACGATATCACCACCGTCGTCACGACTGCCAAGGCCTACTTCGAAAACGTACTTACGCCTTGATCAACTCAGAAGGGCACTCCCCATGGCCAGCTGAACGGCGACGGCCGCCATCATGGCGCCTATCAGGCCATCGATACTCCGCCACACCCGGGGGCGTGACAGCCAGGGCGACAGCCTGGCGCCACCCCAGGCCAGTAGACTGAACCATCCTACCGAGGCGGTGGCAGCGCCCGCCAAAAAGGTCGAGGCACTGCTTTGCTGAGCACCAACGGCAGGAATCAGCAGCAGGGTGTCCAGGTAGACCTGAGGGTTAAGCACCGTGACGGCCAGTGTCGCCAACAGCACCTGCACCAGGCTACGGCTTTTTTCCACTTCAGCATTCAGACCCTGGCGCCCTGTGGCCGTGCGTATAAAGGCCATGGCCGCCAGATAGCTCAAGAACACCACACCGACCCAGCGCAGGGCTTCCATGGCGCTGGGCATGGTCAGCAACACCGCGCTGACACCGAACATACCCGCCGTCAGCAATGAGAGATCTACGCTGATACACATCCCGGCGGACCACCAATGATGCTCACGGCGAATGGCTGTTCCCAGCACATAGGCATTCTGGGCACCTATCGCCATGATAATGCCGCCGCTGACAATCAGCCCGGTCAGGTAACTTTCCCACATAATCCTGTTTGCTTCCTGCTTTTATCGGAGACAAGCGTTAACGTTACCCTGACATCAGATCCCTTGCATCTGTGCGGCTCGTCACTCAAACAGGCTCATGCGCTTCATCACGTTATCGCGCTTGATTCGCCAGTGATAAAGCGCTCCCGTGATGTGCAGTACCGTCAGGGCAAGAATGGCCCAGGCCAGGCGCCCATGCCAGATGAACAGGGTTTCCGAGAGGCTTTTGTTTTCAGCAAACAAGGGCGGCAACGTCCAGTGGAAAAACTGCACGGGAAAGCCACCCGCTGCCGTTGCCCACCAGCCCAACAGCGGCATGGCAACCAGTGCCAGATACAGCAGATGGTGCACACTGGTGCTGGCAATGCGTTCAAAGGCATTCAGGGGTGGCTCATGGTCGGGCACAACAAAGGCCAGGCGCGTGATAATGCGCAGGGTCATCAATAATAGCAGCCCGACACCCAGCGTTTTATGCGCTGTGTATAGCGAGTTGGTCAGCTCCTGCCCCACCAGTGCCACTGCACGTTCAAAACCCAGCGTTCCCAATACGGCACCACTGGCCAGCGACACCAGGATGACAGCGGCTACCAGCCAGTGAAGTACCCGGTGCGGATAGATGTAATGGTCAAGTTCGTGCATTGGCATTTCTCCAGAATTTTTTAATCACTCTCAGCGGATGATCCTCGAGAAAATCCGCCAGAAACGTCTGGTACATCAACCACTGTTAACGAGAGGCGCCGCAGCAAATATCGCCACTCACTCGCTATTCAGCCTAACAATGCGCATAAAAGTGGATAAACTTGCCTGAAACCCGTGCAAAAGCTATTATAAGAAAAAATTAATATTCAGTAGTCAGCTTTTTGCCAACCTGATAAGTCAACATCATGAGGTCATTTTATGCCAAGTATCAAGCGTGTCATGCAACGATTATGTTTTATCGTGGTGCTGTTAGGTACTTCCAGTAGCCTGCAGGCGAACACCGACAGCCGCGTTATTGAGGAAGGCATTGCCTCTTATTACAGTGACTACTTTCAGGGTAGAACCACCGCCAGTGGCGACACCTTCAACCAGCAGGAACTGACGGCAGCCCATAAAACTCTGCCGTTTGGCACTCGAGTCAAAGTGGTGCGTACCGATACAGGCCAGGAAGTGGAAGTGGTTATCAATGACAGAGGGCCCTTCATAAAAGGTCGCGTCATTGATCTTACCAAGCGTGCCGCACAGAAACTTGGCATGCTGGATCGCGGCGTTGCCCCCGTGCTGATTACTCAGGCAGATTGACCATACACAATCATCTGCCCATCAGGCCATTCTCAGCCAGCCTCTTCAGGAATGGTGACAGCGCCAATGTAGCGACTGCATTTTGCTTTCCATTTCAAGCCAGGGGCCATCCACCTGCAACTTCGGCACGACCTGTTGGATAGCCAAGGTAGCCACCGGTGGAGGCGCCACTCCCCATTCGTCCAACCAGCGACCAAGCTGCTCTGAAGAGCTGACATAGACAATTCGCCCCAAGCCTACCCAGCCATGCGCGGCTGCGCACATTGGGCAATGCTCACCCGAGGTGTAGACACAGGCAGCCTGGCGCTCATCTGGCGTTAAATTCTCAGCTGCCCAACGGGCCAGAGCAAACTCTGGGTGACGGGTCGAATCACCGTCCGCAATGCGGTTGCGGTCTTCCGCCAACACCTCATTTTTTGCACTAACCAGCACACTGCCAAAGGGCTCATCACCAGCGGCCAGGGCTTCTTCAGCCAGTTCAATACAGCGGCGTAGGTGAATCTTGTCTGTGGGGCTAATCATGACAGGCTCCATAATGAGGGGTTTGAACTCACCATAGCGCCTGAACATGAGCGCGTACAAGGTGCGCATTCAGCAAGCGAAGCCAGAATAAAGATTAGCCAGGTTGCCCCATGAGCGTTTTTGATGACCTGTACACATCGTTGCAGGAAGTCATTGAAATCAAACAATGCAAAGCACAAGCAGGCAGCGTCAAACGCCATGCAGTAGCCGATGGATTAACACGCAAACACTTGGTTGACACTTGGCATAAAAATACAGCGAGGAGGGAAGAAAACGCGGATAAATAATTGAAAAATGGTGGGCCCAGTAGGACTTGAACCTACGACCAAGGGATTATGAGTCCCCTGCTCTAACCAACTGAGCTATGGGCCCGTAAAGCGCGCATATCATAGCGAAACTTGATCGCCGGGGCTAGCCCTTTCCATTCAGCACAGGGCACTTTTATGC